>JAITTA010000327.1 GCA_031287395.1 Dysgonamonadaceae bacterium
TAAGCCAAATCCTTCATAAGAAGATGGAAAAAACAATGACGTGGCAGCATTATACAATTGAACCAAATCGTCGTCTCTTACATTATTCAGTATATGAATACGACCTCTACCCTTTCCTATCAGTTGTGCCGCATCTTCTCCATAGCCATTCCAAATAGCGACCAGATCATTGTCCGGATTATTCTTTAATAACCGGACATAAGCTTCCAATAATTGCAAGGTGTTTTTGCGTCCGTAACCACAAGAGACAGCAAAAAAATAGGGCTTATTTATATTGTATTTTTCCGCTAAATATTTCCTTATATCTTCTTTATCGACAAGAGGTTTAAATAAATCATGCCGGACACCCCAATAAGTCACCTGTATATTATCCGGATTAACGCCCATCAACTCGATAATATCATTTTTAGAAGATTGCGAGCAAGTTATAATGGCTTTGGATTTTTGTAACAAAGAAGGAAATTCTTTTAGTCCTTTCAAAACCCCTTGATATTCAAATTCGCCTGTACAACGAAACGCAATCATATCATGAATCGTAAAAATAGTTTTCCGCACATTATCTACTTGTCCTATATTGTGCGGACAATGCCACAGGTCTGATTTTGTAAGCGTTGTTCGAATATGAAAGGGAGAAATAAACCGGTCAATAGAGTCCCTGCTTGGAAGGAATAGATTTTTATAAGGCAAAGAGATTCCAAAATTCACCGGTGCAATACCTTTGATATTCTGTAAATATAACATAATCTCAAAAGGCAATTCTTCTTTTATCCGGTCTATTTCCTTTACCAATTCCAACGTTGTTCTTCCAACACCCGTAAGAAATCCTCTCGCTATCAGTGGAACAATCGAATTTATGTCGATACATACCCGTCTTTTCATATTTCTCTATTCCTTACTATTTTCCCAAGCAATTAAAGGCATAATAACTCCCGGACGATTATCCGAATAAATTGAATTAATGCCGGTTATATTCTCCATATATAAATCCAAAAATAATTGATCGTAAATGATCCAACGGACACAGTGAAGGGTTGCTAATATAGACAGAGAATAAAATCCGGGTCTTAATAAATTAGGGGGAATAGTGGCTTGAGCAATATAGGTACCGGGTTCAATATAATCAATATCTTCATTTGTTTCGTCATGAAAAGAGCGAAAAAGAATACTTCCGGTTTGATTTTCCTTGATGTCAAACCCAACCCGTAAACCCATCACTTTTTTCTTTACCCGGTATTGAAAAATGACGTTTACCGGATTATCTGTTGTATATATTTTAGCACCGGGTGAGTTAAGATATACATCCAATAATTCAAAAGCTTCATCCGGTTTCAATTGTTTAATCGCTTCCGAAATATTTTCTATTTGCTTTTCCGATTGATCTTGATTTTCATTCAAATAAATAGAAATCCCTTCTTGTACATCTCCCAAATAGGTAACGGAACCATTCTTTAAACAACATAAATGATTACAGAGATTACTTATCGCCGCCATATTATGACTGACAAACAACACTGTCCTCCCGTCACCTTGTGAAACTTCCTTCATTTTCCCAATCGCCTTTTTCTGAAATTCGGCATCACCTACCGCTAAAACTTCATCCACTACCAGAATTTCCGGTTCAAGATGCGCTGCAATAGAAAAACCCAACCGGACTGTCATTCCTGAAGAATACCGTTTAACAGGAGTATCCAAATAGCGGGCGACTCCTGCAAACTCCACGATTTCGTCCAATTTGCTGTCGATTTCCTTTTTGGTCATTCCCATTATCGAACCATTCATATAGATATTCTCCCGACCGGTCAATTCCGGGTGAAAACCGGTACCCACTTCTAAAAGTGAAGCAATACGCCCTTTCGCTTTAATGATTCCGGTGGTCGGAGTAGTTACACGCGACAGTATCTTAAGCAAGGTTGATTTACCGGCTCCGTTTTTTCCGATAATTCCTAAAACTTCTCCTGTTTTTACATCAAAAGTAATATCCCGAAGCGCCCAAACATATTCGCTTTCTCCTTTTTTTGAACGGTCGTTTGTTTCCCCTATTTTTAAATAGGGGTCTTCTTTCCGCAATATGGAAGTTTGCCACCAACGGTTCAAATCATGACTCAATGTCTTGGTCGAAACCAAACCCAAGCGGTATTGCTTGCTGATATTTTCAAATTTTATAGCTATATCATCCATCTTATACTGCCTTTTTATACGGTATCCATAAAACTACGCTGTATTTTATTAAACACAACGATTCCGATTCCCAAAACCACACACATAAAAACAAAACTGTATCCCAATTGCCACCAATCGAAAGTTCCTGTACCTAAGGTCGCATACCGGAATGTTTCAACGATAGAGCTTACCGGATTGAGCGCTGCAATCCATTGTTTGTTAGGAGACATCACACTTAACGGGTAAATGATCGGAGTTGCATACATCCACAATTGTACAATAAATGTGAATAAAATACTTAAATCCCTGTATTTAGTTGTTAAAGAGGAAATTATAATTCCAAATCCCAACGATAAACCGGCTAACATAATAACCAGAACAGGTAGTAATAACAAATAGAGATTGGGAGCAACAGGTACGCCGGCAGCAACATAGTATATATAGACTAAAACGAACAGAATAAGCTGAATACCAAAGGTATATAAACTGGAAGTAACCGTACTGACCGGCATAATGAGCCTGGGAAAATAGACTTTACCGAAAATATTTTCGTTATCCTTGAAAGTAGAAGACGTTTTTAAGAGACAGGTAGAAAAATAATTCCATAAACAAATACCGGAAAGATAAAACAAAGGCTGCGGTAAACCGTCCGTTGAAATGCCGGCAATCCCGCCAAAGATCACCATATACATAATGGTTGTTAAAGCCGGGTTAATAAAAAACCATAAAGGTCCCAGTATGGTTTGTTTGTATTGAGTCACGATGTCCCGCTTTACAAACATCCGCCCAAGGTCTTTATAGCGAATTAACTCTTTGAAGTCAACATCAAACAAACCGGTTGTAGGTTTGATGATCGTAGTCCATTTTTCTGTTTCTGCCATATAATCTATGTTTTTCCTTTGTATATCCGTTCTATTATATCCACCACCTTATACCCTTCCATCGCATTAGTAGTAATCTCCTCCCCCTGTTCTTCTACGAAATAATTGTTAATAATTCAACCCAAACGCCCACAGCGGAATAACATTTTGATAACCATATTCAATATCATCTTTCACAATATAGGCATTTTTCAAGCCCTCAATCTGTTTTTGCGTTTTGCTTTTCCCTCCGACTTCAAAAGTCAGATTATTGATATTAAAATCGCTTTTTTCCGACCGATAAACTTTATTATTAATCTTCATTTGATTGAAGAAAAATGTTTCGCGCAAATTGCCTGTATCAGGTTCTTTTTCCGAAAGGCAATAAGCAAGATTGGTATTATCCAAATACACTTTTTCCACTTTTCCAATGAGCA
>JAITTA010000006.1 GCA_031287395.1 Dysgonamonadaceae bacterium
TTATATTTTTCGTATAGTTTGTGGACTTCGTTATCTAAAAGGCTTCCCATCATTTCGAGTATCATCAGGGTATCGGAATAGAGCCTCGGATGTTGTCCCTGGTTGATGAGTTGTTCGAAAATTTCATCTACATTTGTCAGGTTAAAATTCCCGCAAAGCATTAAACTTCTGGAGCGCCAGTTGTTTCTCCTTAAAAAAGGATGTACGTAATCGATTCCTGAACGGCCGGTAGTACTGTATCTCAGGTGTCCCATATAAGCTTCTCCGCAGAAAGGAATACTTTTATGAGGTGTTGCTTCCGGTGTGTTACTTATAGCCTGGTGTATATTTTCGAATACTTCCTGGATGGCTCCGTTCCCCATGGCCCGTTCCCTGAAAATATATTCTGTTCCAGGAAGTGCGGTCGCACTGACACAACCGATTCCGGCTCCTTCCTGTCCGCGGTTGTGTTGTTTTTCCATGAGCAGGTATAGCTTATTTAGCCCATACTGCCATGTTCCGTATTTTTCAACGTAATATTGAATTGGTTTGAGTAACCTGATTAAAGCGATACCGCATTCGTGTTTAATTTCTTCCATCCTTGATTCTTCTGAGAGCTTCAATTGTGTCTTCTCTTTTCCCGAAAGCGGTCATTCTGACAAAACCTTCCCCGCTTTTTCCGAAACCGACTCCGGGAGTACAAACAACCTGATGATTATTTAACAAATAATCAAAGAAATCCCAGGAAGAGACTCCTTCAGGTGTTTTGATCCAGATATAAGGAGCATTAACGCCTCCATAAGTTTCAAATCCGGCGCTATTCAGGGCTTCCTTGATCATTTTTGCATTTTGCATATAATAATTGATGGTTTCCCTGATTTGTTTTTTTCCTTCCGGAGAATAGGTTGCTTCTGCGGCTCGTTGAACAATGTAAGCCGTACCGTTGAATTTTGTCGATTGCCTTCTGCGCCAAAGCAGGTTTAATGTATGCTCTCTTCCTGCTTTATCCAGAGCCGTCAATTCTTTCGGAACGACAGTATATCCGCAACGAACTCCTGTAAAGCCTGCGGTTTTTGAAAAGCTCCGGAATTCGATGGCGACCTGTTTCGCTCCTTCTATTTCGTAAATGCTGTGTGGAACCTCATCCTCGGTAATGAATGCTTCATAAGCAGCGTCGAACATCAACAATACTTTTTTCTCCAGAGCATAATCCACCCATTTTTTTAATTGTTCTTTTGTCAATGTGGTTCCGGTTGGATTGTTCGGATAACAAAGATACACGACATCTACGGATTTTGTAATTATTTCCGGAATGAAATTATTTGTGGACGTACACGGAAGATAAACTATATTGTTCCATTGTCCGTCTTTGAAATATCCTGCCCGTCCTGCCATAGCATTGGTATCCAGATAAACCGGATAAACCGGATCGGTCACTGCCACAATATTTTCCGGACTCAGTATATCTCCGATATTTCCGGTATCACTTTTGGCTCCGTCACTTACAAATACTTCATCAGGATCCAGATGGATGCCCCGGGATTTAAAATCGTTTTCGATGATTGCGTCGATCAGAAAAGAATAACCGAAATCCGGCGCGTATCCCCGCATTGTTTTCGAGTCGGACATTTCTTCTACCGCCTTATGCATGGCTTCAATAACGGCAGGGGCTAATGCTTGCGTTACATCGCCTATTCCTAAACTAATAACCTGAGCTTCCGGGTGAGCTTCCTTGTATGTTTTTACCCGTTTTGCAATTTCGGAAAATAAATAACTTCCGGGTAATTTCAAAAAATGTTCGTTAATCAAAGCCATTTTGAAAATTAAAAATGAAAAATTAAAACCTATAACTTAAAACTTATAATCTACAAATAGAAATCGCCTTCGAATACCTTCACGGCTTCACCTGTCATATAGACACAGTTATCGGAAGAATTCCATTCGACGTTTAAGTCGCCTCCTGGTAAGGAAATGGTTGCATTCCGTTCCATTATATTGTTGAGTACTCCGGCAACTAAAACCGCACAAGCGCCTGTTCCACAGGCTTGGGTCTCTCCCGAACCACGTTCCCAAACCCGTACATTAGCCCGGGATTTAGAGATAATCTCCACGAATTCGACATTTGTCAGTTCGGGAAATAATCCGAAATGTTCGATTTTACTCCCGGTCTTTTCTAAATCCAGCGATTTTATTCCGGTTGTGAATAGGATGGCGTGCGGGTTTCCCATGGAAACACAGGTAATGTTATATGATTCCGGATCAAAAAATATTTCCTGGTTGATGACTTTTTCCGAAGTCGATATAACCGGTATTTTTGCTGCTTCCAGGATCGGTTGTCCCATATTGACCCGTACTTGCTTCACCTTTCCGTTTTCCGGGAATAATTGTAAATATTTAATTCCCGCTTTGGTTTCAAGAGTCAGTTCCGTTTTTGTTGTGAGTCCGTTATCGTAAACATACTTACCGACGCATCGGGACGCATTGCCGCACATCTGGGCCTCGGAACCGTCGGAATTGAACATCCGCATACGGAAGTCTGCTTTGTCTGAGGGCATAATGAGCACCAAACCGTCGGACCCGATCCCTTTATGGCGGTCGCTTACCTGAATAGCAAGCTCTTGGGGGGCATCTACCGTTTCTTCAAAGCAATTGATATAAACATAATCGTTGCCTGCACCGTGCATTTTTGTAAATTTCATACCTTTTTCTCCTTTGATTATCAAAATCGGTTTGCAAAGTTAATTGATTTTTTTTGTTTTTACAATAAAAAGGGAAGGGTAAAAGATTGCGCTCTGCATCCTGTACCGTGCACCATTCATTTAATAAATCTGTAAAATCTGTGTGAAAAAAGAAAAAATCGATTAACTTTGCAAAGTTTTTGATTTAATAAAAAGCATGGATAAAAAAATTGCTTTGGTATTGGAAAATGGGGTGATTTTCGAAGGTTTTTCTTTTGGTTATGAAGCGCCTGTTGCCGGAGAAATCGTTTTCAATACTGCGATGGTGGGTTACCCGGAAAGTCTCACCGACCCTTCTTATGCAGGACAAATTCTGACAGTTACTTATCCTTTGGTTGGAAATTACGGTGTTCCGGAAGATACGATAGTTAACGGATTATCCGGGTTTTATGAATCTGAGAAAATACAAGTCTCGGGTTTGATTATCTCGGAATATTCGTATCAATATAGTCATTGGAATGCGTGTAAGAGCCTTGGAGAATGGCTGAAAGAACATAAAGTCCCGGGCGTTTACGGAGTAGATACCCGTGAGTTGACTAAATTAATACGGGAAAAAGGTTCCTTGAAAGGGAAGATTGTTTTTGATTCCCCGGATGAAATTGATTTTTATGATCCTTCGGAAGAAAATCTGGTGGCAAAAGTCAGTTGCAAGGAGGTGTTGTACTACGGAACCGGCTCCAAGACCGTCGTATTGGTTGATTGCGGAGTGAAACACAACATTATCAGGTGTCTGCTTCAATACGATGTCCGGATTATCCGGGTTCCCTGGGATTATGATTTTAATACCTTGCCGTATGACGGTTTGTTTATTTCCAATGGTCCGGGTGATCCGGAACATTGTGCCATTACAGTAAGGAATATCCGAAAGGCGATGGAAACCGGTAAGCCGATTTGCGGGATCTGTATGGGAAATCAGTTACTGGCAAAGGCCGGAGGTGCATCTACTTATAAGTTGAAATATGGACACCGGAGTCATAACCAGCCTGTTAAAGTTAAATCGGCTACCGGATTATTTGAAGATGGCAAAAACGGGGAAATCCGGGAAGCTGGTGAGCGGTGCTTTATTACGTCTCAGAATCATGGTTATGCCGTAGATATAAAAACTTTGGGAGAAGAATGGGAAGAACTTTTTGTGAATATGAATGATGGAACCAACGAAGGAATCCGTCATAGAACCAAACCGTTTTTTTCGGCGCAATTCCACCCGGAAGCTGCCAGCGGGCCAACGGATACGAAGTTTTTATTCGATAAATTCATAAAATTAATATAACAAGAAATGCAACATCCTTCAATTTTCAATAAGCTAATACCGAACGTTGTTTCTCAATCTTCAATTAAAAAAGTTCTCCTTCTTGGTTCAGGCGCTTTAAAAATCGGAGAGGCCGGTGAGTTTGATTATTCCGGTTCCCAGGCGTTGAAGGCTTTGAAAGAAGAAGGAATCATTACGGTTTTGATAAATCCGAATATTGCAACGGTACAAACATCTGAAGGAGTGGCAGATAAGATCTATTTTCTTCCGGTTACCCCATTTTTTGTGGAAAAGGTAATAGAAAAAGAGCGTCCGGATGGAATTTTATTGTCTTTCGGAGGACAGACAGCATTGAATTGCGGAGTGGATCTTTATCGCTCGGGAGTATTTGAAAAATACCATGTAAAAGTACTTGGAACGCCGGTACAATCCATTATCGATACGGAAGACAGGGAACTTTTCGTTCGTAAATTGGATGAAATAGACGTCAAGACAATTAAAAGTATAGCGGTCGAGAGTATTGACGCCGCAAATTCCGCAGCCGAATCTCTGGGTTTCCCGGTGATTGTCCGTGCTGCTTATGCTCTGGGAGGTCTGGGCAGCGGTTTCTGTAATGATGGCGACGAGTTGAAGGCGTTGGCTGAAAAAGCGTTTAACTATTCCGGCCAGCTTTTAATAGAAAAGTCCCTGAAAGGTTGGAAAGAAATTGAATATGAAGTGGTTCGGGACCAATATGACAATTGTATTACGGTGTGTAACATGGAAAACTTCGATCCGTTGGGAATCCATACCGGAGAAAGTATTGTTGTGGCTCCATCGCAAACGTTGACTAATCAGGAATATCATAAACTCAGGGAATTGGCTATCCGGATTATCCGGCATATCGGTATCGTAGGAGAATGTAATGTCCAGTATGCTTTCGATACGGTTTCGGAGGATTACCGGGTCATTGAAGTAAACGCCCGTTTGAGCCGTTCATCGGCATTGGCCTCGAAGGCAACCGGTTATCCCCTGGCATTTGTTGCGGCTAAATTAGGCCTGGGATATGGGTTGAATGAATTGAAAAATTCCGTAACGAAATCGACGACGGCTTTTTTTGAACCGGCTTTGGACTATATTGTCTGTAAAATTCCCCGTTGGGATTTGGGGAAATTCCATGGTGTATCGCACGAGATAGGAAGCAGTATGAAAAGTGTGGGAGAGGTGATGGCCATCGGACGCAGCTTCGAAGAAGTCATTCAGAAGGGTTTGCGCATGATTTCCCAGGGAATGCATGGTTTTGTGGCAAACAAGGAACTGGAAGTCCCGGATGTCGACAAAGCGCTTTCCGAGCCTACGGACAAACGGATCTTTGTTATTTCCCAGGCTCTGGCTCAAGGATATACGATTGAAAGGATACACGAGTTGACTAAAATTGATTTGTGGTTTTTACAAAAATTACAGAATATCCACTTGTGTGCCGGGAAAATAGAACAATATCAGTCCATAGAGAGTTTGCCGGAAAATCTTTTGAGAGAGGCTAAGCAGAAAGGGTTTTCCGATTATCAAATTGCTAAATTATTGTTTAAAGATACCAATAAAGCTTCGGAAGAAAAACTAAATCTTAGAAAAAGACGTAAATCCCTGAATATTTTGCCGGTGGTGAAACAGATCGATACGCTGGCCGCCGAATATCCGGCGCAAACGAACTATCTGTACCTGACTTATAACGGTACGGCGAATGATGTTCATTATTTGGGCGATAAACGATCCATTATCGTGCTTGGTTCCGGAGCTTACCGTATCGGGAGTAGTGTAGAATTCGACTGGTGTTCGGTAAACGCTCTGAATACAATCAGGGAAAGAGGCTGGAGAGGGGTTATGATTAATTATAATCCCGAAACGGTTTCTACCGATTATGATATGTGCGACCGGCTCTACTTTGACGAGTTGACCCATGAACGGGTCATGGATATTGTTGAACTGGAAAACCCGCATGGGTTGATCCTTTCGACCGGAGGACAAATTCCGAATAACCTGGCTCTTTCGCTGGATAAAGAAGGTGTTCCTATTCTGGGTACGACAGCTGCCAGTATCGACAATGCTGAAGACCGGCATAAATTTTCTTCGATGCTCGACCGCCTGGGAATTGACCAGCCTCGTTGGAAAGAGTTGAGTTCTCTTGAAGATATTGATTCATTTGTCGATGAAGTCGGCTTTCCTGTGCTTGTCAGGCCGTCGTATGTACTCTCAGGGGCGGCAATGAATGTTTGTTCCAATGCCGCAGAACTGGAACAGTTCTTGAAATTGGCGACCAATGTATCTCAGAAACATCCGGTTGTAGTCAGCGAGTTCATTGAAAATGCCAAGGAAATCGAGGTCGATGCGGTTGCGAAAAAAGGCGACGTCATCACGTATGCCATTTCGGAACATATCGAGTTTGCCGGAGTTCATTCCGGAGATGCAACGATTCAGTTTCCTCCCCAGAAACTTTATGTAGAAACGGTACGTCGGATCAAGCGGATTACGAGGGCGATTGCCGAGTCTTTACAAATTACAGGTCCGTTTAATATCCAGTTTCTGGCTAAAGATAATGATATCAAGGTGATTGAATGTAATTTGAGAGCTTCCCGCAGTTTCCCGTTTGTTTCCAAGGTATTGAAGTTCAACTTTATAGAAATAGCGACCCGGGTCATGCTCGGTGAGGAGGTGGAAAAACCGAGTAAAAGCGAGTTTGACCTTGATTATGTAGGGATTAAGGCCTCTCAGTTCTCTTTCTCTCGTTTACAGAAAGCCGATCCTGTGCTGGGAGTCGATATGGCTTCCACAGGAGAAGTCGGGTGTATCGGTGATGATTATTACGAAGCGGTATTGAAATCTATGCTTTCGGTAGGTATGCGTATTCCGAAAAAGAATATCCTGATTTCAAGCGGAACAGTCCGTTCGAAATTGGATTTGTTGGACGCATCGCGACTTTTACACGAAAAAGGCTATATCATCTATGCGACGAGCGGTTCGCATAAATTCTTATCTGAGAATAATATCCCGTCTATACTGGTTTATCAGCCAAGCGAGGATTTAAAACCCAATGCTTTGGAGTTGATCCGGGATAAACAGGTGGATCTGGTCGTTAATATACCCAAAAATCTGACCCCCGGAGAGTTGACGAATGGGTACCGGATTCGCCGGGCCGCAATTGATTTTAACGTGCCTTTGTTTACGAATTCCCGGTTGGCTTCCGCATTTGTCCATGCGTTCTGCATCATGGATCTGAAGAACGTGCCGATTAAGAGTTGGGATGAATATAAATAGTATTCTTTAGTAACTTCAAACAATAGAATTTATCATCGTATATAGAACCTAAACAGAATGAGGTACCTTATATTTTTCATGAAACGTATATAGGTACTGTTCATGAATTTACGGTCTTTCGTAAATAATTTCAGTCGGAATCAATATTGTAAATCTGGCACCTCCATTCTGTCTGTTTTCAACAGAAATAGAACCTTTGTGTGCGTCCACAAATCCTTTAGCAATAGAGAGCCCTAATCCCACGGTTTTAATATCTTTACTCCTGTGGTATTTGTTGAAAGCATGTGGCAGGATATCCGGATCGAAACCGGGACCTCTGTCCATTTCCTGTATCACAAGGTTGTTGTTGTCGTAGAATGCTTTCAGGCGGATTGTCGTCCCTGCAGGAGCATACCTGCAGGAATTATGTACCAGGTTGTACAAGACCGGTTCTATCAAACCGGAATCGATCTTTACCAAAGGCATGGGTTCCGGGATAACGATGTCTGTTCGGAATGTTTTCAGTTCATCAGCCAGATTTTTAGTAACACGATCGAATAAATCATGGATATCACACCAATCGGGATTTATTGAGATATTTCCGGATTCCAGTCTGGACATATCCAGCAAGTTAT
>JAITTA010000049.1 GCA_031287395.1 Dysgonamonadaceae bacterium
TCTTATGGATGCTGTCTTTCAGTACTGCAGTGTGTAAATAAAGGAAATTATAACTATCAGGATCCTTATTCCAACCGGGATCCGAGATTTTATACCAACGTGTTATATAACACGGCACCTGTTCCCGGATTCGGTACGGCAAAAATATACTGGGAAAATGTTAACGGCAAAATCGCTTACGGAGAAATGTTGAACCCAACCCATACCGGAATTACCCAAACCGGCTATTACCAAGCCAAATACTGGGGTGGACAGAGTGTAAAAAACAATATTTCCACCTATTATGCCGATCCTTTGATCCGGTTAGGAGAACTTTACCTGAATTATGCAGAAGCCGTAAATGAAGCTTACGGCCCTGAGGGTAAAGCTCCGGGCGCCAATATGTCGGCATTGGAAGCCGTCAATACAATTCGGGAAAGAATCGGGATGTGTCCGATACAGACTCAATTTACAACATCTACCGAACTACTCAGGGAACGAATCAAAAATGAGCGGACTGTCGAACTTTATGGAGAAGGACACCATTTCTTCGATATCCGCAGATGGAAAGACGCACCGAAACTGATGAATGAACCGTCCAGACGAATGGATATAGAAAAGGTTCCGGTAAGTACGGAATATCCGACCGGATATAAATACAATGATTCCGGGGAATTACCCGCTACCCGGCAAGTAAAGTGGACTTCAGATGCTATGTATTATTTCCCTTTCCCGATCGTGGAAGAAAACAAAATGAAAAATTTTGTTCCGAATCAACGGTGGTAAAATAAAAATAAAATGATGTCATATGAAATTAAATATATCTATTCATAAAATTTATATCACGTTCTTACTGATCCTGTTATCGGCAAGCTTATTGTCGGCTCAGGATAAGGATAAATCTAACCAACGGAAATACACCCTATCGGTAAAGAACGAGGTAGGGAAACCTTTGGATGAAGTATCGGTCATTGTTGGGGAAGGGGCGGCACATGCCTGGACCAATAGTTTAGGCACAACCCATTTCATGGCTGGTGATGAGGATTTTGTCACCGTTTACAAACAAGGGTTTGAAAAGAAAGTGATTTTTATAAGTAATATTCCGGAAGAAGTGATTTTGACGGAAGCTCTGCTTTTTAAAAGCGATGATGACAATATTGCCTTCCCCTTTCTTACGCATAAAAAACGGGATATGACCAGCAGCGAGTTTGTCCTTCGGGGCAGTGATCTGGAAAGTTATCCTTCATCTGATCTCCGGAATGCTTTCGCCGGACTTGTTCCCGGATTGGATGTCATAGAATGGAATGGAAACCCGGTGCTCTCAGCCCTGGAAAAAGCGGCCACAGACGGAATAACGCCTAAAGTAAATATGTCAATGCGTGGCTACAATCCTATTTTTGTTATTGATGGGCTTGAAGTTGACATCGCTGAGATGCCTCTCGATCCCCAGGAAATAGAATCGGTGACATTTGTCAAAGATATCATTTCAAAAGCCATGTACGGACCGAAAGCCGGAGGAGGGATTATCAATATCCGGACAAAACATGGAAAACAAAACGAACGCATCGTGAATGCCGGCGTTGAGAGTGGAATAAGCATCGTGGACCGCTTCCCGGAATGGGTCTCTGGTGCAGAATATGCCGAACTGAATAATTTGGCACGTAAGAATAGCGGTATGCCCTCTTTGTATTCCGCAGAGGACATTGCCAAATATGCCCGGAACAACCCTTATGACTATTCTCATCCGAGCATTGACTTCAAGGAGATGCTTTGGAAGGATACACGTCCTTTTACACGGGCAAATGTATCCAGCAGTGGAGGTAACAACTGGGTAAAATATTATGCCTATATCGGATATAATCATGAAGGTGATAATTTTAAAATCGGCCCAAGCTCTGATTATAACAGAATAAATGCCCGTTCAAATATTGATGTAAACGTCACTAAAGATTTAAAGGTTAGCCTTGGTATTTATGGAGGTATCACCATCAAAAATGCACCTGTTTATGCCTCTTTGGTTACTAATACGGAAATGGAAACTTTATTGGGAGATATGATTACCGTACCTCCAATTGCTTTCCCGGTTTATGCATTAAACGATAAAAAAAACGATCCTTGGTATGCGGTTTCATCCAATTACAATCGAAATCCCATAGGAGATCTGGAGGCTTGCGGATATTATAGGGAACAAACACGTACCAGCGCAGCAAATATGGCATTGGACTACGATTTTTCAGAATTTGTTCCGCGATTGAAATCCCATACATTCCTTTCGTTTAATCTTTTAAACCTGACCCGAATAGGTAAAAAGAATGATTACATAGCCTATACGGTAACACCTCCGGTTACGCCGGAAGGAGAACCGGTCTTAACAAAAGTTCGTGACGGAGTAGACAATACGGATCAGGCAAAACTACTTGATTATTATTATCAACGTCTGGCATTCCACCAATCCCTAAGTTATGACAAAGTTTGGGGTGATCATGAAATGCAGTTAGGTTTAATCTATTCTTTGTTCAATGGAATGAAAGATTCCAGACGTGAGCCGGATCGCCAGCAAAATGGCATATTCACGGCAATGTACTCTTACCGGAATAAATATTCCGTAGAAGGAGTATTGAATTATGCCGGCACATCGACTTTTCAAAAAGGAAAACGCTACAACCTCTTTCCATCCCTGGGACTGAGCTGGGTAATCTCCGGGGAAGACTTTCTACGGAACACGGATTTTCTTGATTTCCTGAAACTGCACGTGAATGGAGGTGTCTTGGGTTACGACGGACTGGCTACCGCTTTTTATTACCAGGACAGATGGTCTACTGCAAATTCAAATGCTCCATTTGGACCTCATAGTGTCAATCAGTGGTTTGGATCCAGTACGGAAACAGCCTCAATAACCTATCCCAACAGAATTGCGAACGCAGGTCTGACCTGGGAAAAACGGACAGAATTCTCAGCAGGACTGGATGCTCTTATGTTTGACCGGAAACTGTATTTCGAGTTCAATTACTACAATAATATTCAGGATGGAGTTATTGCTAAAATGAATTATATGTTACCTTACGTTACAGGTTATTCGTCCGCCAGCCCCTGGTATAATTACAATAAATTTCGTTATTATGGAGCCGAATTCCATCTGGCTTATTCCGGTAAATCGGGCGATTTCAAATACAGGATTGCAACAAATGCTAATATCCGCAACAGTGAAGTATTGAAATATGACGAGCCTAATTACAGAGAATCTTATCGGTCACGGATCGGGGAGTCTGTGGATGCTATCGCAGGTTACACTTATATAGGACGTTATGCTTCGGATAGTGAAGCTCAGGCTGTCACTCAGGATTTTGACGAAATACTGTTTGCAGGGGACTTGAAATACCAGGATAAAAACAATGATGGAGTTATCGATGAAAACGATATATCATATATTGGACATAGCAGTCCCCGCCTGATATACGGGCTGAATGTAAAACTGGAGTATAAAAACTTCGTACTGAACGCAACCGGTTCGGGTCGTGCTTTTTACGATATTATCAAATCAAATATCTATTTCAGAAACGGACCGGGAGATAATACCTATTCTAAATATGTAAGAGATAATATTGGCGGAGCATATCCACGTTTGACTTACCAGAGAATCAACAACAACTTCCAAACGTCTGAATTCTGGCTTACAAATGGCAGCTTTTTCAAACTGCAAAATGTAGAACT
>JAITTA010000067.1 GCA_031287395.1 Dysgonamonadaceae bacterium
ATGAATTTTGCGGGAAAATCTTTATCCGCGTGTTCTTTCACCCGGATAGATATATTCGTCCATCCGTTAATATCGCTTAATTCTTGCGATTTGAAGGGGGAAAAAACGATTCTTTCATAATTTTCAAAATCGCCTCTTTTCACCTTATTGATGACTCCGGAAACCGGATAACGGACTTCAATGAATTTTAATTGCGCCCATTCTTCTTTTGTTTCCGGTCTTTTCTTTGGAAGAGGCTCGTTTTGGTCCAGCTCCATATCGCTGAGATGTTCCATCGAAAGTATATCGTTATCGTAAAATTTGTTTTTCCGGTCGGGAGATACGACGACTTGTTTTTCCGAAAGTATCTCATTGGAATCGAACGTTTTTCCTTTCTGAAATTTGATTCTGAAAACATCGAAAAATCCGGGACTGACATTCCTGATACTTGCTACATAACTGATGGTATCTTTCAGGTACTGTCTGGAGGAGTAACTGGTGGAATAGGGGTATGCATTGCCTGATGAAAAACAGGCGGCCTCTACTTCCGGATGTTTTTTTATCCGTTCAAAGATCGTTAGCCCGTCCTGAGCTAAGGTTTCCGGGTCTCCTTTATTGTCATTTGTAATGCCTCTTTTTAAACCGAATTGCAATAAATAAGTATGTTTGATATCAAACCCGACGGGTTCCGAATATTTTTTACCTTTTTCATAAATAAAGCCGGAACAAAACCACAGGATGCTGAAGACGATGATTAATTCTGCCAGTATCCAGGCATTACTTTTTCGTTCGGCCCAAATCATTTTGAAACTATGAGAAAACATATGGAATTAAAATTAAAAATTAAGATTTTATAGCGTCTGCAGTGTGGAGTCGGGAGGCTCTCCAGGCCGGAATACCGGACGAGAGTAGATTCAGTATCAGGCAAATCAGGAATACGTAGAAGAATATTGACGGGGAGATGAAGGACGATATGGGAATGGTCACTTCTCCGAATGAATTATTCTCTATTGTAAATAATCTGTCTTTGATTAGTGTAACAGTGAAATAAGACAGTAGTAAACCTATTATTCCTCCGGTAAGAGATGTTAACAGGTTTTCGTAGAGTACTTGCGTCAGGATTGTTTTCCTGTTAGCTCCGAATGCTTTTCTTATTCCTATTTCCGAGGTTCGGTTGATGATTCTGAATAAACTGAACCCAGACAAGTTAACCGCGGGAATCAACAACAGAATGGCTAATATCAGGTAAAATCGGAAGGCGCTCTTTTTTAGATTCGGGTCTTCGTTTGTGAGATTCCCCTCTTTGACCAACAATTCCCGGCGGGAATACGGTCCGATGAATTGGACCGTATTTTTATCGATTTCGCGAAGATTTCGAATTTCGCTTTCCCGGACTTCTTTTTTTATGTTGTTGAAGTCATTTTTATTTCCAGCCAAGATGACAACGGTAAAATGACCGTCCTCCATTTTTTCGAAAACGGAAGTATAAGGAATCCAGATTTGTGAATAGGCTTTGTCACAAAGAGTTGAGATGTCTTTAACGACTCCGCAGATCCGGTGTTGTTTGTTTTTGTATAAAAACTCTTTACCAAGGGGCGATTCTCCTTTGAATAATTTTTGAGCCATACTTTTACAAATGACTGCCGTAGGAAGTCCCGAATGGAAATCTTCTTTGGAGAAGGGTTTACCTTCCTCAAAAGAAAACCGGTACATTTTCCAGAATTCGGAGTCGGTGTACAGGATATCGACATTCAGGTATTCATCCTGATTGATGATGGAGATGCGGCTCTGATCCCTCTTTTGTAAAGATAGGAGTTCCGGAGTTTTCAGTTGACTCAGATACTGCTTGTAAAGTCGTCCGGAAACAGGATTAATATTGATATGGCTTTTTTCTCTAGATTCTTCTCTTGTGTACTCAATGTACATGGTCCTTTCCCGGTATATTTCAGGAGTAATATTTTTTGTTTTTATTTCCTGAGTCAGGATTACAACCATAATCATCGTGATGGCCAATGCCGTTCCGGATATGGTGATGATGCCGATTACTTTATCTTCTTTCAGCATCTGCCAGGCTTGCTTGAGATATACTTTGTGCATATTAATTAACAATTAATAATTAAAAGTTTAAAATTAATTATTTTTTTATGACTATTAATTTCAACTCTTCATTCTCGATTTCATTCGACTTGTCTTCCGTCAAAAAATCTTGCGATGCGTTTGGTTTGTTTGGCAATGTGTTCATCGTGCGTTACCATGACGATTGTCGAACCTTCGCGATTCAGGTCGAAAAGCAGTTCGATGATTTCCATTCCCATTTTGCTGTCGAGGTTACCGGTCGGCTCGTCGGCAAGGATGATTTCCGGTTGTCCGATAATGGCCCGGGCAATAGCTACACGTTGGCTTTGGCCTCCGGAAAGCTGGGTTGGGAAGTGTTTCATCCGGTGCGATAACCCCACTTTTTCGAGGACTTCTTTGGCCCGGGCGGTTTTGTTGATCCCCGAACCGGAACGGTACAGGAGGGGAAGTTGCACATTGTCCAACACATTCAATGAAGGGATCAGGTGGAAACTCTGGAAAATAAAACCGACAGTTTTATTCCGGAATTTGGCCGCTTCTTTATCATTTAATTGAGAGGTATCCTGCCCGTTGATATGGAGATGTCCCCGGTTCGGGATATCTAATAGTCCTATGATGTTGAGAAGCGTACTTTTCCCACATCCGGAAGGACCCATTATGGAAAGGAACTCACCTTTATCGATCGATAAATTTACATTTTCCAATGCAATGGTCTCAATTTCTTTCGTACGGTACATTTTTTGTACGTTTTTTAATTCGATGATAGACATATTTTAAGTTGTAAATTATAAGTTTTCAGTTATTGATTTTTATTTCTTTTGCATGATTGAAATCATCTGGAATACCCGATATAATGACTTTGTCGCCTTCTTGAAGTCCGCCGATAACTTCTACATAATCAAAATTACTCTCTCCGAGGCGGACGTTGTGTAAGACAGCTTTATCGCCCTTTATTACCCAAAGATGATAGGCATTTTTCCCTGAAAAGTAAGCGCCGTTTTCGATTCTCAGGACATCGTCCTTGATTCCGATCATTACATACACATCCGCTTTCAGTCCGCTGCGTAATTTAGGATTATCCGGGTTTTTAAGTATGACGGTAAAATTAATCACTCCGTTTTTAGAAGAGGGGATGACATTCAATATGGTACCTTCCAGATCCGAATCTCCGATTTTAACGATGGCTTTTCCTCCCGCCTCGATATAATTGGCATAATTATCGGCCGCCTCCGCATTTACTTTGAAATGAGAAAGATCGGATACGATTGCAATCTGAGAACCGGCTCCAACCTGGGAACCTATTTCGTTATTTACAAAAGTCAGGGTAGCATCGAGTGGCGATAATATACGGGCGTCTTTTAGTAATCTCCCGGTTTCCGTCAGGGATTTGTCGAATATACTTAAATCCAGTTGTTGTACTTTTATTTCGGCGTCTATATTTTTGTCCTCGTTGCTTATTTTATTGGTCAGTTGTTCCAGTTCGAGTTTTGCAACTTCATAATTGAGTTCGGCCTGCCGTATTTTATCCGAAGTACTGGCTCCGATGCTGTCAAGGTAATGTTCGTTTTTCAGTTCGGTATGCATTTGTTTTAGTTGCATTTCTTTGATTTGTCGTTGCATTTTCAGTTCCGAGATGCGATTGTTGGAATTTACTTCTAATTGGGTTAATTTGCTTTTTTTCATTTCCCGTTCATCCAGTTTTTGTTTGTATTCGGTTTCGATTGAGGCGAGTTCCAACTGTAATATTGCGTCTCCTTTATTTACTTTTTCTCCGGGATTTTTATAGACTTCCAGAATCCTGGAGTTAATAGGAGTGATGATGATTTCTTCGGTCATAGGGACTATTTTTCCGGAGGCATTGATGGAGACTTCAATGGAACCTTTATCGATTTCGGATACGATGATGTCTTTGTAATGGACGGAAGGCCGTATGAATCTGATGAAAAATAAAAATGATACGATGATAACGGCGGAAATGATTCCGTATTTGATTATTTGTTTACGTAATGCTTTTCGTCTTTCCGATACAGGTATTTTTTTGTCCATTTCTGAGCTGATAATTTATTTTGCTCATAGAAGGACAATCGGTGTGCCAAGAATTTAATTGTTTGTTATACAATTAGTTGTATTTTTATTTGGTGTCCGGAATCGGACAAAGTGTCCGGGTTTAAATGATCACTTAAACTGTTTCGGAGTGAGGTATTCGGTACTGATTTCCATCACTTCTTTTCCGTCTTTAACAATAAAATCAACCGTGCTGATGTACATGTGTCGTGGGTGAATCTTGGATTGATTGCAATGGGCATGGAATACGATTCTGAGTTTTCCGTCTTTATCTTTAAACATAGCGCTATGCCCAATTCCAACCAAGTCTTTCACATTCTGGTATATAGGATTATTTTCATGTTTTGTCCATGGCCCGTTGATGTTGGTAGCGGTTGCGTATCCGATACCGTAACATTGACATTCATAACTGTTGGCAGAATAAGTTAAATAATATATTCCATTGTGTTTGGTGATAAATCCGCCTTCATTTACCTTGGGCCAGACTTTTTCCCAATCCTGGGATACATGGATGCATTTTTTCAGGGTATTTGGCTTGATGTGAATCAGATCGTCCTCTAATTCGGCCGACCAGATATTTAATCCGTCGTTAAAACGGTCGAAAAAGAGATACGATTTCCCGTCATCATCGATAAATAAAGAGTTGTCGATACACTTTTCGTCTTCTATCATGGGTTTCTTTTCCGGTTGTCTGAAAGGTCCCAGGGGATTATCGCCGACAGCCACGCAAATATGTTCGTTTGCTGAGAAATACATATAAAATTTCCCTTTTACGTGATAAACTTCGGGAGCCCAGAATTTTCTATCGGTCCAGGTATCTTCCTTCTGCAAAGCCAGTTGTTCAACTGCTTTCCAGGTCAGTAAATCTTTGGAGGTATAGACGGCGATACCGTTAGCGGCTGAGGTACCATAAGCGTAATAAGTATCTCCGTATAACATGATAAAAGGGTCTCCGAAAGGAACTTTTTCCAGAGACTTTTCCCGGGATTGGGAGTAAAGTATTAAGGAAAAAGATATAAGAAGAATGGATAAATAAAGCCGTTTCATAGGTGTGTTGTTTGTTTTTAAAGATTGACCGAAATTTATTAAATACAAAATTACATAAAAAAACGAATCTTTCCAAACAACTTTGTGCAAAGCATCTGTTCTGCCGTCTTTTGTATGAATTTCATACTATTATTTGTTTTTACGACTTGAATATACTAGCTATTGTCTGCCGATTGAGCGCCAACTTTTTTTACGAGCGACCATTGTATTGAAAGAGATTGAATGTCTGAAAAGTGTAACGTCAGGCTCAGGATGACAAACTTTTCAGACATTCAATCTCTTATTATTTTTTAAATGACCGCTTGCTTATTGATTTCCGTCCGGATTATTCAAATCGCAACCGTAATACTGTTTCAGATAATTATTGTCGCGTGTCCAGTAGATGTTGAGCGTGTTGGCATTGAGCGGTGTAGGATTGAGAATCATTGCCGGATTTCCTTGCCGTTCGGCTTCCGGAATGCGGCAGTTCCAGATCGGTACGATACCGTCCATATCGAATGTGACGGAATAAACGGAAGCGTTGATGCCTTTGTATCCGCGGTGCAAACCCAATTCCAAACGTTTGTTGTCGAACCACAGAAGACCTTCTCCCCATAGTTCGACACGTTTCTGCAGAATGATTTCGTCTACCAGTTTGTCCACATCCGTACACTTTGCCATGCAGTCGTATGAACCGTCGAGTATCCTGTATTTCATGAAATCGTTGAGTAGAGCGATACCTGAAGCCAGTCCTTTTGAGCGTGCAGCCGCTTCGGCTTCGATCAGATACATTTCTTCTACGCGCATTAACGGATAATCCATTGCCGCACCTTCCGAGCTTGTTGACCAATTGCCGTTGGACGGACGGAATTTAATGGGATTGTATATCCACGGGTATCCGTTGAAACCATTGGCTACGGTGACATTGTTTCTGATTCTTTCGGCGGGCATGGCTAACTTGTAGGGATGTCCTTTGTAAGAATCGCTTGGAGGAACGTCGTTTCCGTTTTTATCCTTGTATCCGTAAAACGCCGGATCTAACCAGGAATATTTGCGGAAGTCGTTGTCGGGAATCGCTTCATACAAGCGGCGGGAAATGCTTCGGCCGACACGCCATCCGTAAACCGTCCAGGTTTGTTCGGTCATCATCAGTCCGTAGAAACTGCCGTAGTCACCGATAACCATCGAAGCGACATTGTCCGGGGCAATGATGATTCCCCACATCCATGCGTTTTGTGAATTGGCGTTGTTAAAACCGTTGACGGGGTCTTCCCACTGTTCCTGGGTGAGAGGAGTGCAACCGCTTTCGGTGATTGCTTTGCGTGCATATTCGGCTGCTTTCTCAAATGCGCCGCTTACTCCGGCAGTTCCTCTTTCCAGATAAGCACGGGCATACAATCCGTAAACGCAGGCCAATGAAGGAAATGCTTTGCTTTCGGGAACATAATCGTTGCCAAAGTATTTTTCCGCTTTTGCCAAATCCGAGAAAATCATTTCGTAGTTATCCTCTACTTTTACCCGTGGATTATTTTTAGCCTGTTCTTCGGTCGTTTCTTCCGTTACGATAGGAACGCCAAGCCCGTAAATATCATTGTTTTCGGGTTCGCACAAAGGCGTGTATTTGTATTCGAACATCCGCACCAGGTTCAGGTAGTAAAGCGCACGGAACGTATGCGCAATCCCCAAATAATATTGTTGCGTTTTGTCATTTGTATTTTTGTCGATCATACTGATGACCGAATTACAGTTTCTGATAAATCCGTAGTGCATGTACCAGGCATAATTCTGACGGTTATGCACCGGATTGCTCATGGCAGAGTAGGTTCCCAAGGTGTTGTATCCGGTTGTTCCGGCAATGACCACGTCTTGCGTCATTTCTTCAAAGGCGGTGCACAATCCCGTATAGCCGCAAAGTTCCAAACTTGCGTTCTTCCATCCGATCATGTTGGTCGGAATTGCATTGACCATGGATTTCAGTGCGGTGGGTGATGACTGAATCTGCGAGTCGATGGCGTATTCCGTGGGAAAAGTTTCGTCTATACAACTTGACAGTCCAAGCATGCAGAAAACCGATATGATACTTGCTATTATTATCTTTTTCATCTTGATTTGTATTTCAATGTAAGTAAATTAGAATTGAAGACTCAGCCCGCCCGAAATGGTGCGAATGGGAGAATATGTTTGTCCGTTGGTTGTTCCGGAGAAGGAATAACGCGGGTCAAGTCCCTGGCGTGCGGATTTGTACCAAATATTTT
Source organism: Dysgonamonadaceae bacterium (assembly GCA_031287395.1). Taxonomy (GTDB): domain Bacteria; phylum Bacteroidota; class Bacteroidia; order Bacteroidales; family Azobacteroidaceae; genus BNXB01. The sequence continues at coordinate 7,401 of JAITTA010000067.1, forward strand.
CCGCCGACAGGTAAATCCTGCAGTTGGAAATTTTCCATTGACTGGTAAGTTTACCAGGCAAGGTATAACCGAAATTGAGATTCTGAAAGTTCAGGAAACGAGCGCTTGTCAAAAACCTGTCCGAAGGAGTGTTGGATACGGCTCCCTGATTGGGGTCTTTACCGTTCAGACGTGGAATGTCGGAGTTCGGATTTTCGGGCGTCCATGCATTCAGCAGATCTTTATGAATGTTTCCTCCGAATTTTCCGGACGGGGAAGACATGACCGAACCGTATTCGTAGTCATATACCAGGCCGCCTAATTGGAAGTTGAAGTTCATCGTCAGATCGAAACCTTTGTAGTTCACGGTGGTGCCGAAACCGCCGTATGCTTTCGGAAGCGCCGAACCGCACAGGTACTGAGTGCCTTGCGCAAGCGCAGTAGTTGTTTCCTGTCCGGTCACCTTTCCGTTTTCGTCCAGTATATCTTTGTACCAGGTGGAGAGGCCTTCTTCGTTTACGCCGGCGTATTTACGGGCGTAGAACGTGTAGAGAGGGATTCCTTCGCCGATAAAATATTCGCTTGGATGTGCGAAACGGTTTTCTTTCAGGGTATATCCTTCATAACCTTCTACGGCCAGGTTTTTCCGTTCTTTCGGGAGAGAGAGGATTTTGTTGGAAACATGGGTAATGTTGAAGTTGGCGTTCCATACAAGATCTTTTGTCCGGAGAATATCGCCGCGCAGTTCCAGTTCTATCCCTTTATTACGCATATCGCCGATGTTATCGAAATACGAGGTATAACCGT
>JAITTA010000106.1 GCA_031287395.1 Dysgonamonadaceae bacterium
CACGTTGGACGCATCTTAAATGTTTATGTATAATGAAAACAGTATCCAAAATTATTCCAATGAGCGGCTCTCTTTACCCATGAAGAGCCGGTGGCAATACAATCCTTGTATTGCAGAATCCGGGCATGTTGCGTTTAAGCCCGTTTTCATCCCATAACGTTGCCGCCGAATCAAAAAACGAAGATGCTCCCGCTTCTTCTTTTTTTTCTCCGCGTCAAAGGAGCAAGGTAATCGCACGGGTAACCCGAAATTCGCTCGTCGCTCTTTCCGGTTCCCTTCGTGCATACCTTGCCCTGCGGGGCAGTGACCACGCTAAAGGTAAATCCGGCGTCCCTTGAATTTACCTTCCACTTCAAAACCCACTCCCGGCGGTCGCAAGTTTTGAGGTCACCCGCAGCCCTTTCGTTCCGCTCCCGGTGGTCGCAAAACTGTTAGGCTGCGAAGGCAATCCTGCACTTCATCTCCCGGTGGTCGCTTCCGCTACGGCCTGCGCGGGCGTAAAAAAACGCCCTGATTTTTCCATAACCTTTAAATACGAATGCTATGGAAAATAAGGAAGGGAAAAGCACCAAAAGAGGTCGCCCGCCAAAAGAAAAAAAGAAACTGGACCAGTCAATCAACCTTAAATTGACGGAAGAAGATTTTAATTCCGTGAAAGAAAAAGCAGCGAAAGTGGGGATGAAGCCAACGCAGTATGCCCGGGAAATGACACTCAAAGGCAGTATCAAATCCCGCTTTACATTGGAAGAACTCGACTTGATGCGAAAGCTCTCCGGCATGGGAAATAACCTGAACCAAATTGCCAAACAGGCAAATAAATCCGGGTTTTCCCGGGTGGCTATAGAAGCGATAATGGCAGTAGAACAAATTAAAAAACTGTTTCATGATAGCTAAGAATATCAAAGGGAAGTCGTTCAAAGGTTGTGTCTCTTATGTGATGCATGAGGGCGCAACTCTGCTTGAAGCCGAAGGGGTTTTGGCTGATAGTAAACAGGATATTATACACAGCTTTGCCATGCAGCGTTCCGGACGCGAAGAGATAAAACAACCAGTCGGGCATATTCCATTGTCTTTTTCACCCGAAGATAAAGAGCGGATGACTGATGAATTTATGACCCAGTTGGCAAAAGAGTATATGCAAGAAATGGGAATCCGTAACACACAATATATTATTGTCCGGCATGATAATACTGAAAATCCTCATCTGCATATTGTCTATAACCGTATTGACAACGAACTGAAACTTATCTCTGTCAACCATGATTATAAACGAAATATCAAGGTATGTAAGAAGCTGAAAGATAAACACCATCTTACTTACGGGGACGGAAAAGAGAAAGTCAAACGGGAGAAACTGGATAACCCCGATGCGGTAAAATATCTTTTATTCGTAACTAAAGCCAAAGTTAAATGGTATGGAGGCGGAACGGCATATCCTTATCTATGAAAAGAAAACAAATCAGATGCAGATTATAAGGAAGCATGGGGCGACCCGAGATTGCCAAAGATAGAAAAGGAAGAGAGACGGCAGAATATTATCAAAAAGCCGAATATAAACAGGGGGAGGAAAAGATAAGGTTACGAAGGTTCTAAATACAAGAACTCACATTATCAATCTTATTAACGTATAATTATCTTCTACAGAAGCATCATGTGCCTTCATCTTTTCATCTAGCTCACTATTTGTTTGTGATATTAATAATCGAGGGTCAATCCTGCGATATAGACCATCAGAGCATAGGAAAATACAGTCATTACACTCTAATTTTAAAGGTGAAATTTTTATTTCTTCCTCAAAAACAACTCCAGATAATGATTTTGTGACTATGTTTCCAAACCGTTCAATATCTTTACTTGAAACAACTCCATTTTTTTTCATTTCATTGATTAAAGAATGATTTTCGGAAACAAAAAGTAATTCTTGATTTCTGAAATGGAAAATCTGAACATCTCCAAGCCAGAAAGCATATGCGATTTCCCTATTGATATAAACGCCAGCAATGGTAGCCCCCAATTTGGAATGCAGTTCTTTTTGTTTTATCCTTATTTGCTCATTAGCTTGAAGCAGAGATTCCCGGATGTTTTTTTCGATATCTGGTACCTGATATTTCTCTGACAAATAATTAACGATAGTACTCACAGCCGTTTGAGCTGCAACCTCTCCATAAGAATAACCACCGATGCCATCCGCTATAACATGTAATGAAGAATGTTCGCAAAACTCAATGTTTGCATAATAATCCTCATTTATTTCTCGGTTTCCTTTTCCTGAGAAAGAATAAATTTTCATAATTAATTCGCCTTTATGGTTTCTCCCCCATGCTTTGTTACCCGAGGGCGTGTAAATATTTTCACAGGTCTATTCATTATTCCCTTATCTGTTGATTTTGTTGCCCATAGATATCCTTCACCTGGAACTAAAGATGATAAATCGGCAGGAGTTAACGTTCCTAACTGAGTAATGGATTTCTGAACATGCTTTACCCATTGTGGACTATTGAACTTATGTAATAAAACTATGCTGCTTAACTCAATAATTTCATTAGGTAAACTTAATGGGTCTTGGCTGGCAATCATGATTGAAACACCCTTATGTCGCATTTCCCTGATCGCAGTCACAATACTGCTTGTCAGGTCTTTGTTATCCATGTATTTGTGAGCTTCATCAAAGACGATAAATTTATTAAATTCTTTAACTCCTACACTTGATATAATATTGAGCATCACAACAAATAAGCCTAGAGCTTCATCTTTTTCTATATATTCATTTCTTAAATCGACAATAATCAAGCGTCCGGGTTGTATTAAACTTCCTAACTGGGAACTATCGTCAATATACTCTTCTGCAAATTGAATTCGTTGTTCTGCCAACAGCTTCTGGGAATTAGATAATAATGGGGAGTTTGCAACATTTGCTCTAAAATCCTTCAAATTAATATTCTCTCGCATCCCTTTCATGATGAACTTCAACTGTTTGATGTAAACAGAATCGTTTCCAATAGCTCCAAACAAAAACATCCAGTCTTTTACATTTAATTCATTAGAATTGAATGATATGGGAAGCACTTCAATTGAAGGATATTGCTCCTGCCTTTCCGTGACTTTATCTTTAGGTGTCAACAAAACAACATCACTTAGGTTATCCGGATTAGCGCCAAATTCATCTTTTAGCTTTTGAAGCTCCTTGTTGTTATCATTTGGGTTTATCATAGATGTGAACTCAGGTTCATAGTCTTTACTTTCACTATAATGAAAAATAACACTTGCAAGTGGAGCCGGAAGTTTATTTATTTTTGGAAATTGTTTCAATACCATTTCGGAAACTGTTCCAATTGTATAGCTTTTACCGCCTCCTTGAACCCCAAATAAACTTATTGTATTCGTTTCACTAAGGTCTAATGCTACAGTCTTTTTATTGACAGAAATTTTGCCTAAAACGCCATATTGTTCACTTTGAGAGGTTTTTCCGACTAATATATCGTAATCAGGAATATTATAATTGGGTTCTTCATTCATTGAAACGTCTTCAATTTTCGAAGATATCGAATTTTCTCCTGCTGTTATTGTTTCATCGGTACTAAAATTTTCTTTTTCCTCCGATTTTCTTGATGTTGTTATTATCGGATCGTTAACAACCATTGTTTGGGTATCTTGTTTCGATTTTTTATATGGTTTGACCTCCTGAGTTTGAATAAATGCAGAAACCTCTGTGGCATCAAAAAAGGAGAATAAACTGTCTTCATCAACGGTATGTTCCAACCGTTGAGTATTCAGATCTGATTCCGGATCTAAAATTTCATCAATTAAATCTTTTCCGAAAGTAAAAAATGTAGTATTATCAGAAAGTACT
>JAITTA010000109.1 GCA_031287395.1 Dysgonamonadaceae bacterium
TGTGAATTTCGGTGATAACAATGGTGCAAAGACGGCCAATCCTGCGGCCCAGAACTTTCAGTTCCGTTTACTTTGTTCCGGAGGACAAGTAGATTCCTGTACGTTTACCATGAAAGTAAATCTTGGAGTATTGGGGTTGAGTAATTGGAAGATTGCCGGAAATCTGATTCCGGAGGAACAAATAACCAGTACGATAGCGACTAACGTAACTCCCTACACTTATACTTACACCATAAAGTTAAGGAAAACGGATATTCCGGGAGGTAAAGGATTGAAAGATGGAGATGAACCTGTTATTTCCGTCGATGTTGTCAAAAACGGATGCGGAGTAAACGTCTGTGCTCATACCATTTCCTGGGCGACTCAAGCCAGTATAAAAAATCAATACACGACCACGACGGAAAGCGCTTTTGTCGCAAATCCGGGAGATGGGTATCTGGTGAAGTTAAAAGTCGGAACATGGAAGGAGGAACTGACTTCCCCCGATGGAAAGGTTTGCCTTTCCGGAGTATACGAAAATATCGGTATAGGGTCTATTATCAACTATGGAACGGGAGATGCCGGAAACCTGGTGGTCAATATCAACGGCGGATATTTGAAACCGGAACTCATCCGGTACAAGACCGGGATAAATGGAAATTGGGTCGTTCCGGCACCTGGAATGATAACACAGACCCAGTCTTTGTCGGCTTATCTGGGCGCTGCCACCTGTGCAAGCGGATATGTTTCAAAACCGTCGGGTGTCAGGATGACCTTTCCCGGTGGGTTTAAACTTGTAGCAGGAGATACTCTCTACTTTGAAATTCCATGTTTAAATGATTATAAAGCCGTTATACCGGCTCCGTATGGAACAACACAAAATCAATATAATTCATGGGGTGTGAGTCTATCTTATAACAGTACTGATCTTTGTGGAGAAAGGCCGTATGGTGGAACGTATGATTCTAATGGTAACTGGTATTTCGGAGGTCGCAATTTGACGACCGGAATTTATCAAAGCACTTATCCGACTGTTATGGAATTTTCCGAATCCGAGGTCAAAACATACAGTATGACCTTGTATGCGGACCCAATTTTTTATTCATCTTCACCTTCAATGTCCGCCACATTGCTTTATACAACTCCCGATGCCAAATTGAAATATGAAATCAGGCTCCCCAAAAGTGTCATATTAGAAACGGGAACTTCGGGCGATATTTCTGTTTATAGAACAAGTTATCCTGCGACAGTCTGGCCGGTTCATAACTTTACTGCGGATTTGAGTAATGCGGGCTATAATTTTTATACTTTTGAGTTATTCGGAGCCGATTGCCCGTCTTCTGTTGCAGGTGCTTATTATAGTTATGCCGTCAATCTTTCCTTGAAGAATAGTTGTGCAATTCCCGGAATTCATCAGGAACAAGGTGAGATTAAGACGATTGCGTACCTGATGGGAGATAGTGGCGATGGAGGTTGTAGTGATGCAGTGATGCAGAGAAACCAGGTCTATTGCATGTTCAAGACAACTTGTCCGGACTTACCGGAAGGGATCACCTATTCTGCCGAATGGAAGCGGTTGACTATGGGTTGGCTGGATGAAGATAACAATAATGTTCCGGATGCTCCCGGCGTTCCGGCCAATCCCAATAAGATAGACCATTATTTTATGATGCCAAGTGATACGTGTTCTTTTACCTGGAAGGGAACCGTACTGGAAGATGGGAACAAAGCCGTATATGCCGTGTTGCTGTTGAATGGAAATTATCAGGCTTTCTTTGAAATAGCGAACCGGGGAGAAGCTCGTTACATCACATTGAACGGGCTGCCGGCCGGTGTTCAGGCAACCTTGAAGAACGTTATGGGTACGGGAACTTATGTCGATATACCCGTAAGTTTAGACCGTGGCACAGGTGTCTCTTCCAGGGAACGTTACGCTTATGTCTGGGAAATTACCAAAACAGATGGAACTCCCTTTGAAGAAAATGATGAAGTGGAAGTCTCGGTAGCTGTGATGGGACATAACACCGCCGGTGGTGGTTATTATAGTGAGGTGACATACCAGGATGCTTATGTAAATAGCTGGATGTATGTAACTGCAGAGCCGTTGGCCGCCACTGCGAATATGATTGATCCCGGAACAGCCAGAAAAGGAGAAGAGGAATACTCTTTTACCTTAAAAATACGGGGACCTATGGTGGCTGGAAGCATGGGTAACCTGAATTTTACCGGAATACAGAATGTCAATTTCGGAACTACCACTACTTTGAATTTTTTATATGCTGCAGGCTCAAATGTTACTCATACTCCTTATGAGTACCGCCATTTGACAACTCCCGACTCCATTGTGATTGAACTTCCAGAAGGTTATTTGTTTGTAAATGATAATCTTACGTTCAATTACTATTACGCGCTCAACAATGTAATGACGGTGGCTACACCATCGCCGATTGTTCTGCAAGCTTCGGGTTCGTATCCGAATACTTCGCGCCGGAAGACCTTTGTCCTGGGGCCTGAAGTATTTGATGTGAACTACACCGGGGCTGCCGGTCTTTTACCGTTAAGCGATACGGAGTGGAGGCTTCCTTTTACCTTGACTATCCGGTCTACTTACGAAGCTGCACCCGGTGGTTCTCTTATGTCTGTGACTGTTTATTGTGATAATCACAGCTACACCCAAGCCAATATACCCAGGATGCAAAAACTGTCCGCTACAGTCGATTATGCGGCAAAGAATACTCCTTCGCTTATCTATACCGACCCTGGCAGCCTGAAGGTTTTGGCCGGAGGGAATACGGCAGTGGAAGGAACTTCGGAACAGTTGACCTGGAACGTATTTTTACAACAAACGAAGGCGACCGGTACGGCCAGCAGTGGTTGGCTATATGTACAAGGCCCGGTCAAGGATGCAAAGTTAGTCTTGAATGGTCAGACCTATGTTGGAATTGGAGAAGATAACTGTTGGATTCCTTTACCGGACATCGCCATGGGAGATGCAACATTAGGACAACTAACAGTAAATTATAATAATAGGACTAATAATTGTGAAGATATAACATTCAAGGTTTATCCGCTATTCGACCGTACCGTAACAACATCAGGCGCCTGGACTCCGGAAAATGCAGGTATAGCGATGACCCATACCGGTTTCCTTGCCGCCCAATTGGATTGGGGGTTGCAGGAGTATATTTATCGGAGCCTTAATCTTAAGATTAAAAATGTGAACAGCAGAATTAGCGGTAGTTTCACCGATTTACCTTCTACTCCGTCGGATCCGGCTTCTCCTTCATCGGGAACATACGGGTTAAATACAGTTTCCGTGGGTAGTCTTTTTCCCATTGAACTGATATATAATACGACCGGAGCTCCGGGAATGGTTGTGGATGCAACCGCTACCTTGACTGTCCCGGTTGGACTGAAATATGTGAGCGGTTCGGCTTATCTTGAAAAGGAGGGCATAAACCAATCTATAGCAAGTGGTTCCGATCTGGAAACCGAACTCTTGAAATTAGACGGAACCGGACTTAAAACGATTATACTCAATATCGGAACCATTTCAGGAAATAGTCTTTCATACCTCCGATTTAAACTGGAACCGACTTGTGATATCGATCTTGGGAAATCAGAGCAACTTAGAGCTGTTTTTACCGGTATCTCGTCCTGTGGGGTAGCGGCAACAGGGAACGGATACAAGGACTTGTCCTCGCATTTACTGGTAGACGGTACTATCCCGTCTTATTCGGCAGTCGTAACTCTGAATGCCCCCCTGACCCAAATGAGTTGCAAAAGTGGGGAAGATACACAGCATATTACCGTTACGTTCAAAAAAACAAATCTACCGACCGTCGGACTGGGAGCAACCGATTCGATGAAGATCATCATTCCAAAAGCCCTGAATATCAGTGGCCTTGTCTCTTTTAGCTATCCGGCGGTAAGTCTGGTGTCCGGCAATTCCGGTACAGTAAATGCAGATAATTATATCGATGGAGAAAACCGTGTGTTGGCATGGCCTTTACCATACAATTACTACTCAGACTTAAAAGATAACAATCTTGCGGCTTCACCGAGCGCCGTTTGCCGTTATGAACTCGATCTCCGATTCGATAAGACATTGGCTACAGAACCGGTAGATAACGGACAGATTCTGGTTGCAAGTACAGGTGGAACCAAGGCTGGGATAAATTGCCCGAGTGTGGTGGGATTCATCACAAGTATTACCCAGAATTTGAAGATGAGCGCTACCCCTGTTGTGGGTGATATAGTAGATGTAGAAGTATGTAGCGGCTCTTCCGTCAGTAATATCGATTTAACCGGTAATTTTACTGTAACCGGCTACGGTTATCGCTGGGAAGTTGTTCCGGCCGATTTAACGACAGCGGCTTTAATCGGTATGACTGTTACTTCCGGTAATACCGCAATGATTCCGGGCTTTGTAACAACGAATCCGGGAATTGTATCGATCTAAGTGACGCCGACTTACGGTGATTGTGACGGAGTTGATACCAGCTTTAACGTAACCGTGAATCCGTTACCGGTCGTCACACTTGTAACCAACAAAATAAATGATGAAGTTTGTATTGACGACAATATTACATTCACTACCCAGGAAAATATGACTGACTATATCTGGGATTTGGGAGGAGCAACCACAACGACCTCAGGAGGTGTCGGTACCAGCAACACGGCAACTTTGAAATGGAATACCGCCGGTACAAAAACGGTAAGTGTGAATTATACCAACTCAAACGGCTGTACAGCTGCCACCGTAACGACAAAACAAATTACGGTACTTTCGGCTACGACGATTACGACCCAACCTACGGTCAACCCGGCGATCAAGTTATCAAACGGTTATATTATCCCCGGATCGAATGTCGAGTTGAATGTGACGGCAACCGGAGCTGGCCTGACCTATCAGTGGTATTGGAAAAAAGCCTCGGATGGAACGGTTGTTGAACTTTTGAACTCAGGAAAATATTCCGGAACAACAAGTTCCCAACTGGTTATTTCGAATGCTTATGATACGGAGAATGGAGATTACTATGTAGCGGTAACCGGCTGTGGAACAGTGAACAGTTACCCGGTAACGTTGATTGCAGTAGCCAGCCAGGATGCAAGTCTCAGAGATCTGAAACTGAATGGAACGACGCTCCCCGACTTTAATCCGGGAATAACCTCTTATTTGACCACGGTTGCTTGTGACGAAGAACAAGTGACAATCTTGGGTATTCCTAACAATCCAAATTACACGAATATTTCGGGAAATGGAACTTACACCATTCGACCGGGCGACAATTATCTGACTATTACAGTGGTTGCACAGGATATGGTAACTACGATGAGTTATACGGTGAATGTCGTCCGGGACTGTTACCTCCCGAAAATCCTGAAAAACTTGGAAGATGCCGTCATCTGTATAGGAGAAAGCCATACGTTTGAAATTATTGCTGAAGGTGAAAACCTGACTTATGAATGGTACTGCGGCAATAATCGAATTGTAGGTGCTAACAGCAATACTTACACGGTAAGCAATTCTGAACTCCGGGACTACGAACGTTATTATGTCATTGTGAGGAATAATTACAATGGCTATAAATCGAGCATTTACAGCAATAATGTCAGTCTCTGGGTAGCGGATTATCTTCCGGAAACGCTCAAATTCTCGAACTATCCGGCTTCGGCCATTACGGGAAAAACGTATTATGTGAAACTGGCCGGATATCCGGATGTGACGAAGTATGGATGGAGTTACAGGAAGACAGGGAGTTACAGGGAGTTACAGGGAGGTACAAGTAGTTACGGGGAGAACGACGGGGTGATTTTTAGCCCGGCAGAAGGCGGAGTCGGCCAAAACGAGACCTGGGCGACGTTCGGTACCCTCTCCGAAGGCGCCGGCGCCATCATTGCCACCTTGGAACACCCTTGCGGCACGCGGGAAGTTTCCCAAATCATTACGGTGAAATACCCGACGGGCTTGGAAACTCCCGATTATACCGCTACCGGGGTCTATCCGAACCCGACTCTGGGTATTATAAAGGTAAGCAACACCCGGATGAATCTGCAAATCCGTATCACGGATGTCACCGGTTCCCTGAAAGGAACTTATCCGGCCCGGGAGGGCACAACAACGATCGACCTGACAGGTTATGCCAAAGGCACGTACATGCTGCAATACAACGGCAAAACTTTCAAGGTCATCAAAAGATAATGCGTTGATGGATAATTAGATAAATAATTAGAATAGTGAGGGCTTGCCACCATATGCGTGCGTAAGCCCTTCTTTTTCCCCACTTTTTGCATAGAATAAATTGCTTTTATTTTAGGGTTTTATAGTTTTCAACACCTTGTTGAAAACTTTTTTTAAATATTTTGCATAAAGTGTGGGGAAAAGTGGAGAATTTTTGTACTTTTACCGTGAATTAGTGTCTTAAATTCTCAAAGTGGAACGTTTTTTAGGAAATATCGACGCAAGAGCAGATGCAAAAGGACGACTTTTTGTGCCTGCTGTTTTCCGTAAAAACCTGCAGGCATCGGGTGTTGAGAAATTGGTGTTGCGCAAGGATATTTTTATGGATTGTTTGGTATTGTATCCAAAAAATATTTGGGATGAAGAATTATCGGCTTTGCGCTCAAAGCTGAGTCGTTGGGACGAAGAACAGGAAATCATTTTTCATCAGTATGTAATGGATGCGGAAGAACTGGAATTGGATTCGAATGGCCGGGTACTGATTCCCAAGCGTTATTTACAGTTGGCAGGGATTGTTTCCGAGGTTCGATTTGTTGGAATGAACTATACAATAGAGATTTGGGCTCGTAATAAGCTGGATAAGCCCTTAATGAGTCCGGAAGATTTCAAAAAGGGAATACAAAAATGGATGGCGCCTTAAACTATCATATTCCTGCATTACTGGAAGAGAGCATTGACGGTCTTCAAATTGCTCCGGATGGAATTTATGTCGATGTTACTTTTGGTGGAGGCGGGCATTCCCGGGAGATTCTGAAGCATCTCGGAGAAAAAGGACGTTTGTTCGGTTTCGATCAGGATGAAGATGCGGAAAAAAATATCTTCCGAAGTGAACGGTTTACATTTGTAAGGAGTAATTTTTGTTATTTATCCAATTTTATGGACTGGTACGGGATTGATAAAATAGATGGTTTGTTAGCCGATTTAGGCGTTTCATTCCATCATTTTGATGACGAAACCCGTGGTTTTTCTTTTCGTTTCGACGGAGAATTGGATATGAGGATGAATAAACGATCCGGAAAGAAGGCGTCCGATATTTTGAATGAATATTCCGAAGAAGCCCTGGCGGATGTTTTTTATTATTACGGAGAATTGAAGAATGCAAGAATCTTGGGGCGAGCAATAGTAAAAGCGCGGAAGGAAAAGGAAATTGTTTCCGTTCAGGATTTTTTGGATATAATTAAACCGTTTTTCGGAAGAGAAAAAGAAAAAAAACAGTTGGCACAGGTATTTCAGGCAATCCGTATCGAGGTAAACAGGGAGATGGAGACCCTGAAAGAGATGTTGTCGCAGGCAGGAGATTTACTGAAGTCGGGAGGACGATTGGTCGTGATTACTTATCATTCATTGGAAGACCGGTTGGTGAAAAATTTTTTCAAAACCGGGAATTTTGAGGGAAAAGTGGAGAAAGATTTTTTCGGAAATATTCATACTCCATTTAAAATAATCAATAATAAAGTCATTGTCCCGGGACAGGAAGAAATAGAACGTAATCCGAGATCCCGGAGTGCAAAATTAAGAGTTGTGGAGAAAATATAATGGAGGAGCAGAGCAATTATAAAGAATATAAGACGGAAACCCGGGAATTTTCGGGAAAGAAAAAGAAAGTTTCCGTAGGGAGTGTCCTGGGTGGTGATATCCTGAAGGAAGATTTTGTGATAAAGCAATCCAAATTGATTATACTAATCACATTTTTGTTTGTATTATTTATCAGTAATCGTTATTCCTGTCTTAAAAAACTGACTGAAATTGATCGGCTGAGGACGGAACTGAAGGATATAAAATATGAAAATCTGGTCATTTCGACCCAGTTGACCACCAGTAGTCGCCAGTCACAGATAGAAGTTTTGATCCGGGAGAAAGGTCTGGATTTATCAGGCTCCAAAATTCCGGCTTATGAAATACGTAAGTAATGCGCCAATAAATATTATGGTATGGCTAAAAAGACCCTGAATAATAAAATCCGCAGGAACTACTTCATTGTAGCTCTTGTTTTCGGAATTATTGTTGTTGCAATAGTGGGCAGGGCATGTTATACCTCTTTCGTAAAAGGGAAAACCTGGAAAAAATTGGAGTCTACCCTTAAACGTCCGAATAAGGAAATTGCAGCGGCCCGTGGAAATATTTATTCGACAGACTACAGGCTGATGGCCACCAGTGAGTCGTTATACCATTTATATATCGACTTCTGGGCCGATGGATTGAACAAAGATACTCTGATGAAATATGTGGTACCTCTGGCGGAAGGAATCCATGAGATGTTCCCTGAAAAATCGGCAGGTTATTACAAAAATCATATCCTGAGTGGTTGGAATATGCGTCAGAAGGAAGCCGGTTTGATTAATAAAGGGAAAACGGTATCCCGTAAAAGCCGGGAATATTCATTATTAGACAGAAGGTTGAACTATCTGGAATTAAAAAAGATACGGAAACTTCCATTCTTGAATCAAAACAGGAATAAATCCGGATTATACACTAAAGAGTATTTAAAAAGAACCAAACCGTTCGGAACTCTAGCTTCCCGTACAATAGGAGATATATACGGTGACTTTGAAAAAGGAGGAAAAAACGGATTGGAATTGGAATATGATTCCATCCTGCGCGGGGTTCCCGGAATAAGTATGGTCAAGAAAATTTATGGACGGACGACAACGGAACCTCTGGTTTATCCCGTTAACGGGAAAGATATTATTACGACAATAGATATTGATATACAGGATATTACCGAAAAGGCTCTGTTGGACAAACTGAAAGAAATCGATGCCGAATCGGGTACGGCGGTCGTTATGGAGGTCAGTACCGGCGAGATCAAGGCCATCACAAACATGGGTCGCATTGGAGAAGGCGTTTGGACGGAGACGAAAAACCATGCGGTTGCCGATGAAACGGAACCCGGTTCTACATTCAAAGTAGTTTCGATGATGGTCGCTCTTGAAGATGGGTTAGTTCATCCGGATGATAGTGTCGAAACCGGAAACGGGTTGTATACCTATGCCGGGTCTGTTGTACGGGATCATAATGCGCACAGAGGAGGGTATGGCAGGATTACCGCTTCGCAGGCCATCCGGTATTCTTCGAATGTGGGTGTGGCAAAAATCATTTTAAAAGGATATGAAAATAATCCTTCGAAATTTGTGGAAGGAATTTATAAAATAGGATTGAATCAGGACTTCAAACTTGAAATTCCCGGAGCCGGAAGAGCAAAAATCCGTTCTCCCAAAGATTCCGTAAGGTACTGGTCGAAGACGACCTTGCCCTGGATGTCTTTTGGCTATGAAACCCAGGTTCCTCCTGTTTATACGTTGACATTTTTCAATGCCATTGCGAATAATGGAAAAATGATCAAACCGTTTTTTGTGAAAGAAATACGGAATGACGGAAAAGTGGTGGAAAGGAAAAAAACGGAAACGATTAATAGCCAGATTTGTTCTCCGAATACTTTGAAACAAATTCGTATCATGCTCGACGATGTGGTGAATCAACCCGATGGAACCGGTAAACCGGCCTATTCCCCCTATGTGAGAATATCGGGTAAAACCGGTACGGCTCAGATTTCACAAGGAGCAGCAGGGTATAAAAGCGGAGGTTTGTCGCATCAGGTTTCATTTTGCGGATATTTTCCGTCTGATGATCCTAAATATTCTTGTATCGTACTGATCCGGAGACCTCGTAATGGAGCTCCTTCGGGAGGTTTGATGTGCGGAACCGTATTTAAAACAATTGCTGAGGAAGTCTATGCAAGAAGTTTATCCAAAAAGGTAAAGGAATGTGAGAAAGACTCGATAAATCCGTTTATTCCGTACGTAAAAAGTGGATTTTATGCTCAAACCGAATATTCTTTGAATAAACTTGATATTTCGTATAAGGATAGTGCGGATGCCGGTAAATATCTGGTTACAACTGCTATCATCGATGATGAGCTGGTGCTAAGGAATAGAACAACGGTTGATAATCTGGTTCCGAATGTAAGCGGAATGGGAGCGAAAGATGCTGTTTATGTATTGGAGAATTCGGGACTGAGAGTTCATCTTTCCGGGCGGGGAACTGTTTATGCACAATCAATCGTTCCTGGAACCCGGGTAATAAAAGGACAAACAATATCTATTCAATTAAAATAAAATACCGATATGCAACTCGACGAATTAATCAGTGTTGTTTCTTATGAAGAAATTAACGGATCACCTGATGTGGAAGTGACCGGAATCCATGCCGATTCCCGGAAAATAGAACCGGGTTTCCTGTTTGTGGCTGTTCCTGGAACACAATCCGACGGACATCAGTTTATCGGTAAAGCAATTGAGAACGGAGCAAAAACAATTGTGTGCCGGATTTTGCCGGATGAAAAAGTGCCCGGTATTACTTACATCCGGGTGAATGATACCGCCGATGCTCTAGGTAAATTAGCCTCTGTATTTAATGGAGAACCTTCCGGTAGGTTGGCGCTGGTCGGAGTTACCGGAACAAACGGAAAAACGACTATTGCCACTCTGCTGTATGAATTGTTCCGTAAATTAGGCTATAAGACAGGCTTATTGTCAACGGTTTGTAATTATATCGACGGATTGAAGGTCCCTGCGACCCATACGACCCCCGACCCGGTAGAATTGAATCATTTGTTGGCCCGGATGGCAGATGCCGGTTGTGAATATGTATTTATGGAAGTAAGCTCCCATGCCGTGGATCAGAAACGGGTCAGCGGATTGGATTTCCACGGTGGAATTTTTACTAATCTGACCCGTGATCATCTGGATTATCATAAAACCGTAGAAGCATACCGGGATGCCAAGAAAAGTTTTTTTGATCAACTTCCTTCCTCAGCATTTGCCCTGACCAATAGCGATGATAAGAACGGCATGTTTATGCTGCAAAATACGAAAGCAGATAAAAAGACCTATTCTCTGCTGTCCCTGGCCGATTTTAAAGGAAAAATGCTGGAATCTCATTTCGACGGAACGACGATGTCTTTCAATGGAAAGGAAGTCAATACCCGCTTTGTAGGAAAATTTAACGCTTATAATCTGTTGGCTGTGTACGGAGCTGCCGTTTTACTTGGCGAGGACCCCGACGAGGTTCTTTTGTTGATGAGCGCTTTGACTTCCGTAGCGGGCCGGTTTCAGGTACAGCGTTCGCCGAAAGGTTATTCGGTCATTGTAGACTATGCTCATACTCCCGATGCTTTGTCGAATGTATTGAATGCTATTCATGAAGTGTTGGAAGGTGGTGGTAGTGTGATTACGGTAGTAGGTTGCGGAGGAAACCGTGATAAAGGGAAACGTCCGATTATGGCTCGGGAAGCGGTCCGTTTGAGCGACCGGGTGATACTCACGTCCGATAATCCCCGTTTTGAAGAACCTCAGGCTATCATCGACGATATGGTAGCCGGATTGGATATCGTTGAGCGAAAAAAAGCCGTCTGTATTGTCGATCGGAAAGAAGCAATCCGTACTGCTTGTATGATGGCTCAAAGCGGCGATGTGGTTCTGGTTGCAGGTAAGGGTCACGAAGATTACCAGGAAGTAAAAGGAGTGAAATTTCCTTTCGATGACCGGAAAATTGTAACAGAGATCATAAAAGAATCATAAAAAATGAAATTATTTATATTATATGCTATACGACTTGTTTCATTATCTCGACAAACTGAACGTCCCCGGAGCGGGAATGTTCCAGTATATTTCTTTCCGTTCTTCCATGGCATTGATTTTCTCTTTGTTGGTTTCAACAATTTTCGGGCGAAAAATCATTAACAAACTGCAGCTGTTACAAATCGGAGAGTCCGTTCGTGATCTGGGCTTAGCGGGCCAGATGAGCAAAAAAGGAACCCCGACTATGGGAGGGATTATTATTATTATAGCAATTTTAATACCGGTACTCCTTTTTGCAAGACTGAACAATACCTACATTATCCTGATGTTGGTGACTACGATTTGGTTAGGTTGTATCGGATTTCTGGATGACTATATCAAAGTCTTCAAAAAAGATAAGGAGGGCTTGAAAGGACGGTTTAAAGTTGTCGGACAAGTCGGATTAGGTTTGATTGTCGGCTTGACCCTTTATTTGAGTCCGGACGTGATGATCCGGGAGAATACGGAGATCCGGAAAAATGACGTGATTACCAGTGTGGAACATAGTCCTGCAATTAAATCGACAAAGACGACCATTCCATTCATGAAAAATAATAATTTCGATTACCGGGATCTGGCTTCTTTTATGACGGACCACCGTACGGCGGCAACCTGGATTATTTTTGTGATCATTACTATTTTTATTGTTACGGCAGTATCTAACGGTGCGAATCTTACGGATGGCTTGGATGGTTTGGCTGCCGGGAATTCTGCTATTATTGGAGTGACTCTGGGAATACTGGCCTATGTGTCGAGTCACGTGGAATATGCTGCATACCTTAATATAATGTATATCCCGTATTGTGAAGAATTGGTCATATTTGCCAGTGCTTTCATCGGAGCC
The DNA here is from genome assembly GCA_031287395.1 of Dysgonamonadaceae bacterium. GTDB lineage: Bacteria > Bacteroidota > Bacteroidia > Bacteroidales > Azobacteroidaceae > BNXB01. The sequence continues at coordinate 12,686 of JAITTA010000109.1, forward strand.
ACGGTTGGTTTCTTATGGTATAATGCTTTCCCTGCCCAGGTTTTTATGGGAGATACCGGTTCCCTGACCCTTGGGGGAATTATAGCGGTTTTTGCTATTATTATACATAAAGAACTATTACTCCCGGTTTTGTGCGGAATTTTCTTCGTGGAAAGTTTATCGGTGATGATGCAGGTGACTTATTTCAAATATACGAAAAGGAAAACAGGTACCGGAAAGAGGATATTTAAGATGACCCCCATTCACCATCATTTTCAAAAACCGGGTAATACCGGGATTGATGCGATCTTGCAGAAACCGATTCACCCGGTTCCAGAGTCGAAAATTGTAGTCCGCTTTTGGTTGGTTGGGATCATTTTAGCCGTATTAGCAATAGCGACATTAAAGATGAGATAATATTCAAAAATGATGGCAATATTCATGAACGTAGAAAGAAAAGTGAACAAAGGCCTGCAACTTGCATTCGAGATGCCTTTGGTCCTTCGGCGGATAGTTGTTCTCGGCGGTGGCGAAAGCGGAGCGGGTGCCGCTGTTCTGGCTAAAGAACAGGGATTTGACGTTTTCTTGTCCGATTCATCGGAAATAAAACCGAAATACCGTGATATTCTGGAAAAATATGGTATTGCATACGAAGAAAACGGACATACGGAAAAATTGATACTCAATGCCGGTGAAATTATAAAAAGTCCGGGTATTCCCGATAAGGCTCCGATTATCAAAAGAATAAAAGAAAAAAACATCCCGATTATTTCGGAAATCGAATTTGCCGGACGATATACTAAGGCTAAAACGGTTTGTATCACGGGTAGCAACGGTAAGACTACTACCACGATGCTTATTTATCATATCCTGAAAAATGCAGGTTTGAATGTAGGATTGGCCGGAAATGTGGGCGATAGTTTTGCCCTGCAGGTGGCGGAGAAGGATTGTGATTATTATGTCATTGAGCTTAGCAGCTTTCAATTGGATGGAATGTACAATTTTAAGGCGGATATTGCCGTGCTGTTGAATATCACTCCCGATCATCTGGACCGTTATGATTATGTCATGCAGAATTATGTGGATTCCAAAATGCGGATCATTCAAAATCAAACGAAAGAGGATGCATTCATTTACTGGAATGATGATCCTGTTATTTCGGAAGAGGTAAAGAAAAGAGCTACGGAAGTGACTCTCTATCCTTTTGCTCTCGATAAGAAGGAGGGACTTGCAGGATATACCGATAACAATCAGATAATTATAAAAACATCAAATGGGGACTTTATCATGGAAGAAGAATTGGTTGCATTAACAGGTACTCATAATTTGTATAATTCACTTGCTG
>JAITTA010000129.1 GCA_031287395.1 Dysgonamonadaceae bacterium
GATTCGGTTTCTAATAGTGCAATAGATACTCCGGTAGTATATGATGCAAAAGATTCCATTATTACGACTATGGATGCAGGTAATATCATCCGTTTGTATGGTGAGGCGAAGGTAACCTACAAGGATTTGGAACTTACCGGAGAATATATTGAAATCGATGCGGACAAAAACATGGTGTTTGCCACGTTTGCCCTTGATTCAATCGGCGATGAATTCGGATATCCTATTTTCAAAGATGCCGGAAATCAGTACGAGATGAAGAAGATGTGGTATAATTTCAAAACGAAGAAAGGCTACATCGTGGATGTAATTACGGAACAGGGAGAAGGATATGTTACTGCCGGACAGACCAAAAAAATGGATAACGATGATTTGTATATGCTTGGCGGACGCTATACCCCCTGTGACGACCACGATCATCCTCATTTTTATTTTAATCTGACCAAGGCTAAAGTCCGGCCGAAAAAAAATGTGGTTACCGGTCCGGCTTATCTTGTCGTTGAAGGAGTCCCGTTACCGGTTTTTATTCCTTTCGGTTTTTTCCCGTTTTCCAGCGATTACTCTTCCGGAGTCATCATGCCTACTTATGGCGATGAAATATCGCGTGGATTCTCCCTGAGGAACGGAGGATATTATTTTGCATTCAATGACTACGTGGATCTGGAGTTGACCGGAGAGATATTTACGAAGGGCTCTTGGGGCCTGACTGCTACTTCCAGGTATCGAAAAAAATACAAATGGTCAGGAAATTTTAATGCCAATTACCTGGTTACGAAGCTGGACGATGGGAATCTTCCTTCGAAGGATTTCAGATTGGTATGGTCGCATTCCCAGGATCCGAAAATGAACCCGTTCAGTACTCTTACAGTCGGGGTTAATTTCACAACCAGTTCTTATAACTACAATAGCTTGAATTCGATGTACACATCGGATGCGTACCAGAATACCAAATCTTCGAGTATCAACTATACCAGGCGATTCCCGAACAGTCCCTGGAGCGTTAGTCTCAACTCGACGATTAACCAGCAATCGCGGGATACAACAATCAGCATGACTTTACCTAATATGACCATCACTATGAGTGATATTTATCCTTTCAAACGGAAAGAACAGATAGGTAATCCCCGTTGGTACGAAAATATCCGGATGAGTTATACCGGATTGTTCAATAACAGTATTTCCAGTGTAAAAGAGTATGAGTTTATGCAGAAAAACCTCATCAAAGACTGGAAAAACGGGATGAAACACGATATTCCCGTCAGCGCTTCTTTCAATTTGTTCAGGTTTATTAATATCACGCCCAGTGTAAGCTATACCAGCAGGTGGTACACGACGAAAATAGAACAGACATACGATCCTTATGTGAGAAAGGTAGTTCCGGGAGATACTACCTATGGTTTTTACCGCATCTATGATTATAGGGGAAGTATAAGTGCAAATACCAAGTTGTATGGCTTTTTCAAACCTTGGGGATTGTTTGGAAATTGGGCTAAGAATACGCTTATACGTCACGTGCTGACTCCCAGTGTCAGTTTCAGCGGAGCTCCTGATTTCAGTTCTCCCCGTTATGGCTATTATCAGGATCTGATTTATCTCAATCCGTCCACAGGAAAATCGGATACTCTGAAATATTCTCCTTACCAGTCGGGTCTTTGGAATGTTCCGGGGCAGGGAAAAACCGGAAGTATTTCTTTTTCTTTGGATAATAATGTGGAGGCGAAATACACGACAGCGGATACAACGAAAAAAATCAGTATTATCGACAACCTGGGGCTGTCTACGAGTTATAACTTCCTTGCAGATTCGATGAACTGGCAGAATCTGACGGCTTCTATGCGCTTGAAACTTACCAAGTCTTATACTCTTAATTTGCAGGGAACATTTGATGTCTATACATACGACGATAACGGAAACCGGATCAATGTCCCCCGTTGGAAAGCCGGAAAGGGAATCGGCCGCTTGATGAACACAGGAACTTCTTTTTCTTATACCTTGAATAATGAATCGTTAAAAAAATTATTTGGAAAAGCGAAAGACGATTCTTCGGGAAATAAAGACGAAAATTCCCAATCCGGAGAAGGTGAAGATCATTCACCTGAACAGGAAGGAGAAGAGGCTGCCGGGACACAGTCTTCATCCCTCCGTGGGAAAAAATCCGATAATGGAGAGTTTGATGCGGACGGTTACATGATCATGAATATCCCTTGGAACCTCTCGTTGAGCTATTCCCTGAGTCTTGGTTATGATATGTCGAGGGACCAGACCGGAAAACCTGTTAACTTCCATAATAATGAATTTGGATACAAGGTTACACAAAACCTTGGTATATCCGGCAATATCAGTCCGACAAAGGGTTGGAGTTTTAACTTTGGAACTGCTTATGATTTCGAATACAAAGGCTTTACCTATATGCAGTGTTCTATTAACAGAAATCTTCACTGCTGGCAGATTTCAGTGAGTCTTAACCCCATAGGCCCTTATCAATCCTATAGCTTCACGTTGTCGGTAAATGCTTCCATGCTGAAAGATGTTAAATATACCCAAAGCAGTAGTTCGCGTGATGCGGTAAATTGGCATTAAATATCCGGATGGTTTATAGGTCTGATTTAATAGAACAACAACAAAATTATTAACTTCAACGCGTACTCATGCTTTTTACCATTGAATCGGAGTTTGTCCGGTGGCTATCAGGTATTCGTTTGCTTTACTGAAGTGTCTGTTTCCGAAAAATCCGCGGTGTGCGGAAAGGGGAGAGGGATGAGGTGACTTCAGAATTAAATGTTTGTCGGGATTGATGAATTCTCCTTTCTTTTGAGCAAAAGAACCCCACAGGATAAATGCGACATGTTCCTTGTTTTCTGCAATCCGGTGAATGGCGGCATCTGTAAATTGTTCCCATCCTTTGTGTTGATGGGAACCTGCATAATGCGCACGCACAGTCAGAGTAGCATTCAGTAACAGGACTCCTTGTTTTGCCCAACGTTCCAGGTTCCCCGACCCGGGGATAGCCGTGCCCAAATCGGATTGGATTTCCTTGAAAATATTTTGGAGAGAAGGAGGAAACGGAATTCCATCATTAACGGAAAAACAGAGTCCATGCGCCTGCCCCGGTTCATGATAAGGATCTTGTCCGAGGATAACCACTTTGACTTTCTCGAAAGGACATTGGTCGAAAGCATTGAAGATCAGTTTTCCGGGAGGGTAAATAGTATGGGTTTGATACTCCTGTTTTACAAAATGTACCAGATTGGTGAAATAAGACTGTTGAAATTCACTTTCCAACTGCTGTTTCCAGGAATTTTCTATTTTTACGTCCACGGGATATGAATTAAAAATTACGAATTGCGATGAATTATTTTAACGGACAAAGTTAATAAATATTTGTTAAATTGAATATGCAAGGGATTGTTCATTCTAATTTTCAATTTTGAATCCGTCAATTTTGCAATTCGATTTTCAGTTTTCAATTTTTATTGTATCTTTGCATCCCAAAAGGTCCCGTAGTTTAGTTGAATAGAACGGCAGATTCCGGTTCTGCAGGTCACAGGTTTGAGTCCTGTCGGGATCACGGCGAAAAGCCGCAAATGCGGCTTTTTCTCAAAAAACGGAGATTTTGAAAGTATTGCCAATGAAGAAACACGTAACTCGCCCTGGCAGGATTGGTCGCAGGTACGTTTGCCGTTTTCCCGGCTTCCACACTTTGAGCAGAAGGAATGGGAATAATTTCTTAAAAATCAATTTATTTATTTTTTGGAAATCTGAAATAAAATCACTAATTTTGTAGTGAGTTATTTGAGGAAATGCAGCGCAAAATGCAGAAATACGCACGGTTCCAAACGGTTGCTTCTATCGCTGAAAAACTTCGCTTAAAGCCTTTTATTCAAAAGGTTATCTCTCTAAGGTAATTTTATAAAATAAAATTATGTATATATGAAAATTTTTAAGTTTTGTGTTTTATTGCTTATTCTGAATCTCTTTCGGCCGGATAATGTGTTGGCAGGTGATCTCCGCTTTAGGTCCGATGGAAAATTTAAAATTATCCAGATCACAGACTCCCATATTCAAGCCAATTCTCCGTATTCTCAGGAAACAATCGAGATGCTCAACCTTGTCCTGGATGTGGAAAAACCTGATTTAGTGATATTTACGGGAGATATTGTGACGGGGAAACCTTATAAATCCGGATTTGATATGGTAATCGAACCGCTTATAAGTCGGAAAATTCCTTATGCTTTATTATTCGGGAATCATGACGACGAACAAGACCTTTCGAGAAAGGAAGTCGCTGATCTTTTAATGGGGTATCCTTATAATGTTAGTAAACTGAAGAAAGTTAAAAATGTTTCCGGATATGGAAATTATACCATTGAAATCAAAGAAAATTCAGGTAAGCAGACTCGGGCTGTTATTTATTGTATGGATTCTAATGCCTACAGCACCTTGAAACAGGTAAAAGGGTACGGTTGGTTCAATTTTGATCAGGTCGAATGGTATAGGAAACAGAGTGATCGGTTTACGAGAAAAAACGATGGGAAACCGTTTCCTGCATTGGCCTTTTTCCATATTCCTTTGCCTGAATATAAAAAAGTCTACACTGATACCATCCACCGGCTTGTGGGAACACAAATGGAAAAGGTCTGTTCTCCGGAAATCAATACGGGATTGTTTGCCAGTATGCTTGAAAAAGGAGATGTAATGGGAACATTTGTCGGACATGATCATGTTAATGATTATATTTTCAATTTGTATGGAATAGCATTGGCCTACGGACGATTTTCCGGAAGTAAAACAACTTATACCAAATTGAAAAATGGTGTTCGTGTCATTGAACTTACTGAAGATACAAGAAGATTTGATACCTGGATCCGGCTGGATGATAAAACGGTGATTGACCGGATACAATTTCCGGATGATCTCCCTCTCCCGGAAAGTAAATAACATTGGCATGGATTCTTCCTGATGTTCCAGATGCCATTTCCCCACACAGGCATTTGTATATTGAATGTGAAAATTCAGGGATCAACCCATTTGATTTTACTATTTTTGCAAAAAAAATGACATTATGTATAGAAGATTATTCTTGTGTATTATTTGGGTTCTGAGTTCCGTGTGCGCACACGCTCAAATAATTCCTCAATCTCAGGAAATAGTGTATTCGGAAGGGAATTTTATTGTAAATAATGAGACCGAAGTGGTTTATCTGTCCGCCCGGATGCAAAAACAGGCTGAAGAATTAGCCGGTTATCTTGGTAGTTATCTGGAAGCTAAAGTTAAGATAAGTACTAAATATACCGGTAGGAATCAGATTGTATTGAAGGAAAGTAATAAATTAGGAGGGGAAGAATATCTTGTCACGGTAGGCAGGGAAATTGTTTCCTGTGAAGCGACTACTCCTGCAGGCATGTTTTATGCTATTCAGACCTTGATTCAATTTTTTAATAATGCAAGTGAAGGTCCTGGCCTGAAGTTGATGACAATCAAAGATTCGCCACGTTATGCTTGGCGGGGTCTGATGTTGGACGAATCCCGCCATTTTTTTGGAAAGGAAATCGTCAAACAGCTCCTCGACATCATGGCTTATTTGAAAATGAATCGTTTTCATTGGCATTTGACGGATGAGCCTGGATGGCGGATCGAAATAAAGAAATATCCTAAACTGACTGAAATAGGAGCGACAGGCAATTGGCACGACCGGAATGCCCCACGGAAATTTTATACTCAGGATGAAATTCGTGAAATTGTTGCTTATGCGGCAGAACGCCACATTCAGGTGATTCCGGAAATCGATATGCCCGGCCATGCCAGCGCTGCGACCCGTGCTTATCCGGAACTTTCGGCCGGAGGAACCGGACGCTGGGAGGGTTTTACTTTTCATCCTGCAAAGGAAACGACTTACCGTTTCATAGATGATGTGATGACCGAAATTGCAGGATTATTTCCTTCCCCGTATGTCCATATCGGAGGAGACGAAGTCCACTTTGGTAATAAAATCTGGTATACGGATCCTGAAATACAACAGTTTATCAAAAATAACCATCTTGGAAATGAAATAGGGTTAGAGCATTATTTCGTCCGTCGAGCGTGTGATATTGTAAACAGTAAAGGCAAAATCATGATAGGTTGGGACGAGATAATTGCCTCCGGAGTGACTCCTGATAAGGCTGTTGTTATGTGGTGGAGACATGATAAACCGGATCAACTGGCCGCCGCATTGGAAAAAGGGTTTAAAGTAATCATGACTCCCAGAATCCCTTGTTATTTTGATTTTGTACAGGATGAGTCTCATAAGATAGGACGTCGTTGGAGTACAAAATTCAATACATTGCAAACGATATATGCTTTTCCTGATAACATATCGTCCGTGATTGCCAACTATCCCGACAGGATTCTGGGTATACAGGCCAGTATCTGGACAGAACGGGTTGCCGATGTGAAACGTCTTTATTTCATGTTATTTCCCCGTTTGGCCGGTATATCGGAAGATGCCTGGACGAATCCTGAGTCCAAGGACTATTCCCGTTTTGAAATGAAATTAAGACAGTTTCTTCGTTATCTCGATCAAAAAGGGATGAATTACTTTAATCCGTTTGACCCGGAATCTACCCCGGAACCGTGGGGCCCGGATAAAGCAGATGTGATTGCGGAAGGTTAGAAATTTTCTTCTTCAGGATTGTGCGTAAGCAATTCTTAATTCTTATCATGTCGGATTGAAAATAGAAGAAATCATTCATTAAAGGTTTCTTATTGATGGCCTTGCAAAGACTGGCTAAAGTCATGTATTGGATATTAATTGGAAAGTTTTATCTTTGTCTTTTAATCTCATGAATTGTTGAATGGAATTCTGACAAAGATAAATAATGTCGAGTTTTTAGGTCTGGATTAATCGCACAAATTATTGAATTTGAAACCAAACGATGAGAAAAAATGATTGACTTAACGACGATTTGTGCAATTTCAACTCCTCCGGGGCAAGGAGGAATCGCTGTTGTCCGGGTTTCCGGTAAGGATGCTTTAGGCATTTGTGATACTGTTTTTGTTTCAGAAAAAAACGAACAAAGAATTGTTGATCAGTTACCCAACACTATCCGTTTTGGAAAGGTGTATCGAGGAAAAGAGGTCTTGGATGAAGTGCTGGTTTCTGTTTTTCACGCTCCTCATTCTTTTACAGGTGAGGATGTTGTGGAAATTTCTTGTCATGGTTCTGTTTATATTCAACATGAAATTATAAAATTACTCCTGGCAAATGGTTGTCGTTTAGCTACTCCCGGAGAATTCACTCAACGGGCATTTCTTAATGGCAAGATGGATTTGTCTCAGGCTGAGGCTGTTGCTGATGTGATTGCATCATCGTCAGCGGCTTCTCACCGTTTGGCATTTAATCAGATGCGTGGTGGTTTCAGTAAAGAATTGCAAAAGTTGCGTGAACAGTTACTCCATTTTGTGTCTCTGGTCGAACTGGAATTGGATTTCAGCGAAGAAGATGTGGAATTTGCCGATCGTACACAGTTGGTGAACTTGGTTCATAATATTCAGGCTGTTATTTCTCATTTGGTACAATCGTTTGATGTGGGAAATGCCATTAAAAATGGGATTCCTGTGGCTATTGTAGGAGAAACCAATGCCGGAAAATCAACCTTGCTTAATCTTTTATTGAACGAGGAAAAAGCAATAGTTTCGGATGTTCATGGAACAACTCGGGATGTCATCGAAGATGTCATTAATATTAATGGAATTAATTTCCGTTTTATAGATACTGCCGGGATACGTGATACGGAAGATGAAATCGAGACGATGGGAATTGAACGTACATTCAGGAAGATTGAACAAGCTTCTGTTGTCGTCTGGATGATTGATTCCACACAATTCAGCGAAAAAATTGATAAGATTGCAGACCGTATAGTTCCCCGTATAGAAGGAAAAAATCTGATTATTGTTTTTAATAAAGTAGATAA
>JAITTA010000143.1 GCA_031287395.1 Dysgonamonadaceae bacterium
TCCGTTTTCCCCTTCAAGGGCTTCAACAAATTGCCATAATGTCGTATATTAGCATTCTTGTCTTCCCAGAATATGGCGGATTGTACCAAACTAACTCTCAAAGTATCCATTTAAGTTATAACTTAAAATCCGAATCGTTCCGGATGTTTTCCTAAAAAACCTCTATAAAATCTTTTAATTTCTTCAATATCCTTCATTTCATCTCCTGTAGGATAAACAATACGACTAATTCCTATTTCTTTCAGATTGTAATCGATATGGGCCAGCACAATAGGGACATTCGCTCCGAGCGCAATGTAATAGAACCCGGATTTCCATTTTGAAGTTTTTTTTCTCGTACCTTCAGGAGCAACAGCCAACCGGAACTGATCTCTGCGGTTAAATTCCCCAATCATTTGTTCCGTAATAAAAGTTTTTTTCTTACGGTCAACAGGAATCCCGCCCAAAGCCCTGAAAAAATAATTTAACGGGAAAAAGAACCACTCTTTTTTCATTAAAAAATGAGGTCGTCCTACAACCGAAGCATAGAAAATTCTGCCTATAATAAGATCCCAATTACTGGTATGGGGAGCAACACATATAACACATTTGAGCGGAATCTCCACTTCAACAAAACCTTTCCAACCAAACAAACGAAGCAGGAAACGCGCAAACAAAGCCATAACAATCCTTTTAAAACTACAAAGATACGAATATCCTCAACAACTAATAAAACATCCATAATATTATTCAAATTGTATAGATAACTGTTCAATATTTTTAGGAGTTGAACGGGATACCAGAAGATTTCCAACCGGTGTTCCGAATTGAAGATAACTTTTGACATCCGGTAACGAAGCAGCAGCTATTGCATTACTGCCCTCTTCTCCCTCCGCAGAAATCAATTTGGGTCACGTACTAATTGCGGGATCAAATGCAGATAAGATATATCTCCCAATAAATCAACAAACGATTTGAATTCTTTATTGACACAATGATACGAAAAATGAAGTATCAACCCTATTTCACCCTATTATTTATCCAATTTACCGGTTAAAGGCCATATGACTTTTTGTATAATCTGATTTGTATAAAGAACATATCTCCACAGATTTAAGAATTAAATCTTTACTTTTCATTTTTTTATCAAATTTTTGTAACTTTGCAAGCTTGATTTTATAATTTCTAGAGAAATGACAAAAGGGAAAAGGTTGAGTCCTGACTATATTTTTGAAGCAAGCTGGGAAGTCTGTAATAAAGTAGGCGGGATTTATACTGTTCTATCAACCAGAGCACACACACTTCGGAATACATTCAAAGATAAAATAATTTTTATCGGTCCGGATCTTAAACAGGAGAATGTAAATTCCGATTTTATCGAAAGTACATCTTTACTGAAAGCATGGAAAGAACACGCCCTTAAAAATGAAAACTTGAAAATACGTGCCGGAAGATGGAATGTACCGGGAAAACCCATTGTAATTCTGATAGACTTCAAGCCTTACTTCGAAATAAAAAACACGATTTATTCCCGGATGTGGGAAAAATTCGGAGTCGAGTCGCTCCAGGCATACGGAGACTATGACGAAGCCTGTATGTTTGCCTACGCATCCGGACTGGCCATCGAAAGTTTTTACAAATTTTACAAACTCGAAAATGAGAAAGTAATCGCTCATTTTAACGAATGGATGCTCGGAATGGGAGCATTATACGTCAAAGATAAGCTTCCACAGGTAGGTACTGTTTTTACAACTCACGCTACCTCCATCGGACGTTCCATTGCCGGGAACAACAAACCGTTATACGGTTGCTTCGAAGGCTATCATGGAGACCAGATGGCCCTGGAACTGAATATGGAAGCCAAACATTCGATCGAAAAACAAACGGCCCTGCAGGTGGATTGTTTTACTACGGTAAGTAAAATCACCGCAAAAGAATGTGAACAATTACTCGATAAAAAACCGGACATAGTAACCCCAAACGGTTTCGAAGACAATTTTGTTCCTAAGGGACGCAACTACAATATCAAAAGGGAAAAGGCACGAAAAATATTACTGGAAGTCTCCCGGCAACTGACCGGGAATTCCTCCGGCAACAACGCCCTGATGGTCGCTATCGGAGGACGATATGAATACAAAAACAAGGGTATAGATGTTTTCATAGAAGCCGTAAATAGATTCAGGTGGTCTAACCCGGACAAAAAACAAGTATTGGCATTTATTTTAGTCCCGGGATGGAACAAAGGGCCCCGGCCGGATCTGCAAAGCCGGTTGGCAGCTAAAAACAATCCCGATACCCCCCTGGAAACGCCCTATTTTACTCACGAATTGGCAGAACCCCAAAATGACAAAATATGCCAATACCTGCGTTATCTTGATTTCACAAATCAACAAAAAGAACCGGTAAAGCTTATCTTTGTTCCTTCTTACCTGACGGGAGACGATGGAATTTTTAATCTGCCGTATTATGATTTGCTGATCGGTATGGATATGACCATCTTTCCGTCTTACTACGAACCCTGGGGATATACTCCCCTCGAAAGCATTGCATTCGGAATTCCAACCGTTACGACTAATCTTGCCGGGTTCGGACTTTGGGCAAAAGATGAAAGTCAGGTAGAGGATCTCTCCGGAGGAGTGGAAGTTATTGAACGCACGGAAGACAATTATTTTGAGGTTGCCGATAGAATAAAAGACGCTATGGCATTATATTTGCACTTGGATAAAATACAACAAGACAAAATCGGAAAAGCGGCAAAAAACTTATCGGGAAAAGCCTCCTGGACTCATTTTATAAAATATTATTTCGAAGCGTACCATATCGCTTTGAAAAATGCATCAAAAAGAAAAGGAAAATCAACAACTAAATGATAAAGAAATGAAAATCAGAGCTAATTACTCAAACGAACCGACGTGGAAAGAAATCAATGTTTTCTCCAAACTTCCGGACGAACTGAGAATTCTGGACGAAATGGCTCACAATATGTGGTGGGTATGGAATTACGAAGCCATCGAAATGTTCACTGCCATCGACAAAGACTTATGGAAAAAGACGGAAGGAAATCCGGTGATGCTTTTACAACGACTCTCTTACAAACGCATTTCCGACATTCTAGACGACAACATGTTGATGAACCAGATCAAGAATGTTTATGTCAAATTCAGAGAATACATGGATGTCACCCCCGATAAAAACAAACCATCGGTTGCTTACTTCAGCATGGAATATGGTCTGGCAAACATCCTGAAAATATATTCCGGAGGGTTGGGCGTACTGGCGGGCGACTACATCAAAGAAGCCAGCGATTCCAACGTTGATCTTTGTGCAATAGGGTTTCTGTATCGTTATGGTTATTTTTCCCAATCCCTGTCGATGGATGGCCAACAAATTGCAAATTATGAGCCTCAACATTTCGAACAACTTCCGGTTGTCCAGTTAATGGGAAGCGACGGAAAACCGATGATACTGGAAATCCCTTGCTCCAACCATACGGTCTATTCCTATGTATGGAAAGTAAACGTAGGAC
>JAITTA010000215.1 GCA_031287395.1 Dysgonamonadaceae bacterium
TTCCGTAAGTGCGGGAGAAACCGCTTCCCAGCCGGTATACGTAACGATACATCCTCAGGAACCGCCTTACCTGGTAGCAGCAAATAATATGGAAATATTTCCTACTTTCGCCGGAATCAGGGCAACCGCTCAAAATGAAACGGGCGCCAAGTTATCGTTTGGTTCATACAAAAAGAATCAGGCAGGAGAGTGGGAAGAAATAGGAATGTATTATACCATAGCAACAGATATCGGCTTTTCCGTACGGGGACAAGAACCAACCGAAGCCGAATTCGGAATCAGGGTTCGTGATAAATGGGGACACTGGTCGGACATCAAAACGCTGACAACAACTCCCTGGTTCGAGGCGGAATGTAGTAAAAAATTATTCAAAGAAATCGTCAATCTGCCTTCCGACGAACGGATTCAACATACATGGAGCGGGTCCATTACGGCATTTTCCAATCTTTGGGACGAACAAATCATGAGAAGTGCCTCAAGATGCTTTCATACAAGGCCTTCCGGAACTACATTGCCGCAACATTTTACCATGGACTTGGGTAATGTTTATACCTTGAGCCGGATGACTATCTGGGGACGCGCTTCCAGTACCAATATGGGAGCTTCCAGCAACGACTGGCAGCATGTATGGACCGGTGGTTATCCTTTACGAATCCAACTCTACGGTTCAACTTACATCGGAAGTGATCCGACTCAATTAGCCGATGATATCAATGACCCTTCGTGGGTGCTTCTTGGGGATCATTTCCTGCGCAGAGCCGACGGATCGGTTGATCCTGTTGCAGGAAATAATGTAGGAACTGCAGAAGATCAGGCTTTGCTGGAAAGAGGGCAGGAAATAGAATTTCCCGCCGACGCCCCAAAAGTCAGGTATTTCAGATTCAGGACAATGATGACTTACGGAGGTGGAAGCGCTGTGATGCTGGATGAATTCAGCTTCTTTGGTTCCGATAAATAATTTTAGACTTGATTTATAAACAAAATAAAATTTTAGACATGAAACATATCAAATATTTGGGCTTTGCCGTTTTCCTGTCGTTATTGGCAGCTTGTTCTCCGATGGATAGCAAATACAGCCAATTTGTCGAAGACGGACCAATAATATATATTGCAAAAGTAATTCCGGATTCCGTTACTGTTAACGGAGGCCGTAACCGGGTCCAACTCAGTTGGCCCCAATCGAGTGATCCCAGAGGAAAGAAAGCGACGATATACTGGTCCAACCGGATGGAAAAGAAAGAGATAGATGTGAATCCGGATGGAAGAACGCAGGTGATCATCGATGAATTAGCCGAAGGTACTTATATTTTCGAAATCATTGTGTTTGATGGAGATGGTAATTCTTCGATTCCTATCACCAAACCGGGAGAAGTATTCGGAGACAATTACGAACGCTATCTCATCAACAGGGCTATTACGAACATCAATTCAACCTCCGGAACGGAAATTACCTTTGCAAAAGTGATTGATACGACTATCGTTAAAACCGATATAGAATGGGTACAGGACGGTATTCCTTCTTCCGCAACAATCGATCTCATACAAAATACCGTTAAGTTACCTGATTTTAAGGCTTTGTCTTTCAAATACCGTACGACTTACCTGCCGGTAGGCGGTATAGATCTGTTTTATTCTCCGTATTCATATTACCTGTCGAATGTAAAACCGGAAACAGTGGTTTTTAGCGGAAAGAAATTCACTTTCCCAATACCCAATGATGGGTATTGGAGAGGATATGTGCTTAGCTGGATAGATAAAACTACCGGAGAAGAAAAATCATACGAAATCAATGGGAATGAAGCGGTTATTAATGAATACAACGGGCGGGAAGTGACTTATCGAGCTGTTTTCAATATAGACGGTTCCACTTTATACTCTTCCGTGGAAACGCTTACGACCGTTTCGTATGATGATTTGGACCGTGCCGGTTGGACTTGTATCATCTCGCATCCGCTGCCGCTTCAGGGCGCTACGGGAAGCGATGCGCTCAATTCGCCGACAGCTCATATCGACAACGACGTCAATACTTATCTGTCGGTCGTGAAGCCCGAACACGCGCTTAACGGCGTGACCGTGCCTGCAGGCGAGGTTGTTTATTTTATTCTGGATATGGGAAGTAAACAGAAATTTAATTATTTCCGTATAAAACAACGGGGTACAGGTGGAAATGTCAATTTAAGGGTATATAAAGTTTCTTTCTACGGCAGTAATGACGGTACGAATTTTACGCCGATCCAGGTAGGCGTCGATATCCCCAATGCCGGGACCCTTTCCGCAACGGAAAGTGGAAACCTCCTGATAAAAGAAACGGAATACCGTTATGTTAAAATGACTTACGATCAATGGACAGTGACCAGTAATACCATGCAAATCGCTGAGTTTTACCTCGGTATTGTCGAATAATACGAATCCCTGAGGGATTATAAAAAATAAAAAGTCGTCATTTCAAATGCAAAGAGAAATGACGACTTTTTTTCTTACGCCGATACGCCCGAAAGAGCCGTCGTAGGGAAGACCCCCAAACTGGTGAATCAGGCAATATCCCTTTCGTCTAACCTTTCCCTTAAATAACAAGATGGACATCGCTCAATGTTTTGGTTCAGGACGTTCTCTCTGATAAAAACATATGCATCAAATTGTCTTTTAAGCGATCCATATTTAAATTGATTCTGATTCCATCCCTGCGTAACGATTCTTCGTGATAGAATATTTTCATTCAGTTGGGGAGATGG
>JAITTA010000004.1 GCA_031287395.1 Dysgonamonadaceae bacterium
TGCTTGCGACTATTTCTTCGAACAAAAAAATATCCATTTCTCATCTCAAAAATCGGAAGAACTTGAAAATTTTAAACTTAAAAAGGAATTGATCAGAAAAATCAAGGAAATTGATGAAAGTATTGACAGCAAGGAGGCTGTTGCTCTGGTTCGTGAGATGATAGGAGAATGGAACTCTATCGGTCATGTTCCTTTCCGTGATAAGGATAGGATTTACAAAGAATACAGAGATGCCGTCGATAAACAATTCGACCGGCTGAAAGTGGATGAATCGGAACGAAGATTGCAATCATTCAAATCCAATCTGAATGATATTGTGAATTCCGGAGATAAATCCAAAAATAAATTGTTCACTGAACGCGAGAAATTGATGAGGACTTACGACAGGTTAAAAAATGATATCCAGACTTACGAAAATAATATCGGTTTTTTGTCTGTTTCTTCCAAGGGAGGAGGTGGTTTGGTGAAAGACATGAATCACAAAATAGAAAGTCTGAAAGAAGAACTTAACTTGATAATTAAGAAGATTGAAGTGATTGACGAAAGTCTGACATGAAAATAGGTATTTTATCATCAGGAGGAGACTGTCCGGGAATCAATGCAACGATCCGGGGAGTCGGAAAAACAGCCATAACGCATTTCGGAATGCAGGTCATAGGCATTAAGAGCGGTTTTTCAGGTTTTTTGACTAAAGATACGGTTTCCCTCGATGATGAAGCTTTATCGGGAATTCTCAATCTGGGAGGAACGATTCTTGGTACCTCACGGGAAAAGCCATTTAAAAAAATATTGAATTCCGAAGCCGACGACAAACCCCGGATTATTCTGGATGTTTATAATGAATTGAGGTTGGACTGCCTGGTATGTATAGGAGGAAACGGTACTCAGAAAACGGCTTATCAATTGTCGGAGTTGGGTTTGAATGTAATAGGGATTCCGAAAACCATCGATAATGATGTCTGGGGTACGGATGTGACCTTTGGATTTGATACGGCTGTTGATATTGCAACGGAGGCTATCGACCGGTTACATTCAACGGCAATTGCTCATAAACGGGTGATGGTCATTGAATTGATGGGACATCATGCCGGATGGATTACTTTGTATTCCGGAATGGCCGGTGGAGCCGATATCATCCTGATACCCGAACTTGGATTTGATATCCGGAAAGTAAATAATGCTATTCTTGAGAGAGTCCAACGAGGAAAGCCATATTCCATTGTTGCCATCGCAGAAGGTCTTGAAACGAACGATAAAAAACAGCGTCCTGCTACTTATATTTCCTATATGATAGAAGAGATGACTGGTATCGAAACCCGGGAAACTGTGTTGGGATATGTTCAACGTGGAGGAAGTCCCTCTGCTTTTGACCGTAATCTGGGAACCCGCTTGGGAGGTTATGCCACCGAATTGATTGCTAAAGGACAATTTGGACGTATGGTTTCCATTCAGGGAGATAAAGTTACCTCATTGCCACTGAAAGAGGTTGCCGGAAAATTAAAATTGGTAACTCCCAATCACGATTTGGTCGTTCAGGGAAAACGGATGGGGATTTCTTTCGGGATCTGAGATTTACCATCCTCCTCTGGCACCGCCTCCTCCGGTGCCCCCGCCTCCCCAGGAACCGCCTCCAATGCCGCCCCCCCAGGAGCCTCCTTTGCCACTGCTCCCGCTTGAGATAATAATCATGGGTATGATGTATTTTGCAATATCTTTTGCTTGACAGTTTTTGCAAAGATAAGTCTTTTGACCTTGTCCCCGGCTGAATGTGGTTGCACGTTGCAATACCCGGTCATCCGAGAGATAATAAGTTTTCGCCCGGCAATGCGGACAGGATGTATACCGGGACCGTTTGGTGTAAGGGAAAATTTCCTTGTGATTGCAGTTGTCGCAGAGCCAGACATCGTAATCGATGGAGTTAAACAACTCTTCGTTTTGCTGGGAAGGGGTTAAGTAAGTGTCTTCTTCGTGTTCGCTCAACTTTCGCATTTTGTACCCACAGTTTGAACAGGCAATGGGTTTGTTTCGTAAACGTTTAATTTCTATGAAATAAAAAATAAGAAACAACAGCATAGGGATGGGGAATAGAATGGAACATCCGATTACACCACCTTTCCAGCTTCGTAGTCTCAGACATTTTATATGATTTGTTTTCTTAGAATTAATATTATGCATAAATAAAGCGATGAATATCAGGAATATAACTATTCCAATGCATAAATATGTGTAAAAAATATTTTTCAATTCTGTATTTTCCCTATCTTTTTCTTTTTGCATAATTTCCTTTGCGACTTCCGGATTTTTCAGAATTTCGCAGATTTTAGAAATCCCGACTACGATTCCGCCATCGAAATTTCCATTTTTCAGTTCGGGCGATATATCATTCCGGATAATCCTGGAAAGAATTACATCCGGAAATACACCTTCAACTCCGGAACCTGTACGGAAGACCATTTGTTTTTGATCTTCAACAAGCAAAAACAATAGTCCGTTGTTTTTTTTGTCTTTTCCTATACCCCAATATTTGAAAAGTTTGGTTGCAAAATCATCGATATCGTCATAACCGATAGAACCGAGCAGTACGACTGCGACTTCTGCCGTGGCATACGATTCGGAAGCCGCTAACATTTCATTGATTTTCTGTTCGGCTTGTACGGAGATGATTCCATCCGGGTTGGTGGTATAGTCCCGGGCATCTTTCAGACGATCGTTCGGAACCGTCTCTACGGTATATTGCCCTGCATTTACGATCGTAATGCTTAAAACGGTAAACAGGAATATCAAGAATTGTTTCATTTTATTTCGAATTTTATAAAGAAGGCAAACTCATGCCTGTAATTTTACGGTATAAATCAAGAGCATAAATATCGGTCATTCCGGAAATATAATCGACAACAGCTTGTGTTTTCGTATAATCATTAACATTCGTTTTTTCATATTGTTCGGGAATCCGTTCGATTAATAATCCGGAATATTTTTTACCCGGATAACGGACAGCATCCAGCAAACAGTCCAGCAGGAAACTGATAATACGAAAACCGGCTAATTCAATATCCACTACAATCTGAGAACGGTAAACTTTTTCTTTTGCTGTTTCCGAACAGATTATATAGGCCGATTGGGGCGTTTCTCCGATGTATTTAATCAATGATTTTTCAAATTTTCCCTGCAAGATGGAATTTTCATTTTCGACAAATACCCGGCAACATTCATCTATCAATAATCCGATTACAGAGGAACGAAGGTAGGCTATCTTCTCATTTTTGTCGTCTACCATGTTCATGATACTCAGAGCTCTTTTCTTCTTTTCTTCGGGAAAAAAGTTGAACATCAACTCAATACATTCTTCTGTAGAAAGAAGTTTTAATTTGTGGGCATCTTCAATATCCATAATCTGATAACAGATATCGTCCGCCGCTTCCACAAGGTAAACAAGCGGGTGACGAACATACCGAACCGGAGATTCCGAGATCTTTAACAACCCTAGTTCTTCGGTTATTTTTTCATAATCGGATTCTTCTGAGGCAAAAAAACCGAATTTTCCCTTTTCGGGATCGCAACTAAGCGACGAATAAGGATATTTGACAATGGACGATAAGGTAGAATAAGTCATAGCAAATCCACCTTTTCTTCTTCCGTTAAACTGATGAGTCAATAACCTTAAAGAATTGGCGTTTCCTTCGAAATGGGTAAAGTCCGTGATTCGTTCTTCCTGTCTTTTCAAAGTTTCTATCCACTCTTTTCCGTTTCCTTCGGAAAAATAAGTGGAAATTGCTTTTTCTCCCGAATGCCCGAAAGGCGGGTTCCCCAAATCATGAGCAAGACAAGCGGCGGAAACGATAGACCCCATTTCAAGTAAAGCGCTACATTCCTGTTTCGAAGATTTGAATAACTGTTTTCCACACACCTCGCCTAAAGAACGTCCCACACAGGCTACCTCAAGACTATGAGTCAATCTGTTATGAACAAACACGCTTCCAGGAAGCGGAAAGACCTGGGTTTTGTTCTGCAATCTTCTGAAAGGAGCGGAGAAAATAAGCCGATCGTAATCCCGCTGAAAATCAGTGCGTTCATGTTTCGATTCGTCATGGTAAGATTCCATTCCGAAACGTTTGTCCGATAATAATTTTTCCCATCTCATACAATCGACAAAATTAATAGATATTTTCATATCTTCGAAAAAAAGTGTTACTTTGCATCTAAATAACAGATTAAATAATATGAGCGATCAGCGTTATAATCAACGTGGCGTTTCGGCATCGAAAGAAGACGTTCACAATGCCATTAAAAACATCGATAAAGGTATTTTTCCGAAAGCTTTTTGTAAAATTATTCCCGATATTCTGGGCGGTGATCCCGACTATTGCAATATCATGCATGCCGACGGGGCAGGCACCAAATCATCACTTGCTTACATTTACTGGAAAGAAACAGGTGATTTATCTGTATGGAAAGGGATTGCCCAGGACGCCCTGATCATGAATATCGATGATTTGTTGTGTGTGGGAGCTACGGATAATATTTTGTTATCTTCCACGATTGGCCGTAATAAGCACTTGATACCGGGCGAAGTGATTTCTGCCATCATCACCGGAACGAATGAACTCTGCGATGAGTTGTCAAGACTTGGGGTGAATGTTTATCCTACAGGAGGGGAAACTGCCGACCTCGGCGATATTGTTCGTACGATTATTGTAGATAGTACGGTAACCTGCCGGATGAAACGTTCGGATATTATTGATAACGCCAATATACAGGCCGGAGATGTGATCGTCGGTCTGGCGTCTTCCGGACAGGCAACTTATGAGAATGCATATAACGGCGGAATGGGCAGTAACGGCCTCACATCTGCCCGCCATGATGTTTTTTCCAACTACTTGGCATCATTGTACCCTGAAAGTTATGATGCGACTGTACCGGCCGATTTGGTCTATTCCGGAAGCAAAAAATTAACGGATAAAGTCCCCGAAACTCCTTATGATGCCGGGAAATTAGTTCTTTCTCCCACACGTACTTATGCTCCGGTAATCAAATCGATCCTGAATCGGATGAGGGAGAAAATTCATGGAATGGTACATTGTTCGGGTGGAGCGCAAACAAAAATACTCCATTTCATCGACAATTTAAAGGTTACAAAGAATCATTTATTCGCAGTTCCGCCGCTTTTCAAGTTGATTCGGGAAGAATCCGGTACCGATTGGAAAGAGATGTATAAAGTATTCAATATGGGACACCGGATGGAAATTTATTTGCCGGAAAAGGATGCTTCGGAGGTGATTGAAATATCCAAATCGTATGGTATTGATGCGCAGATTGTCGGATTTGTAGAATCTTCCGACAAAAAGGAACTGATTATTGAGAGCGAATACGGACGTTTTGAATACTAAACCTTACAACGATTTCGCGGATTTCCTGGCAAAGCATTTTCCTTATAAAGTCCAGAAAATATCCATTAATGCCGGCTTTACATGTCCGAACCGGGACGGAACGAAGAGCGTGGGTGGTTGTACTTATTGTAATAACCAGACTTTCAGTCCCGAATATTGCTATACAGGTAAAACCGTTTCCGAACAATTGGAAGAGGGAATCCGGTTTTTTTCAAGTAAATATCCTGAAATGAAGTTTTTGGCTTATTTTCAAGCCTATACTAACACTTACGGAGAACTTTCAAAATTGATGGATTTGTATTGTGAAGCGTTGAAACATCCGGATGTAGTGGGTTTGATTATCGGAACCCGTCCGGACTGCATCCCGGATACACTGCTGAGAGAATTGAAAAAAATGGAGGAAAATTACTTTATATTGATAGAATATGGAGTTGAATCTACAAATAATGATACTTTGTTATTCGTTAATCGTGGTCATACTTATGAGGATGCAATAGACACGATTGAAAGGACCGTTTCACATGGGCTCATGTGTGGAATCCATCTGATTTTAGGTTTGCCGGGAGAAAGCAGGGAGATGATTCTTTCGCATGCCTGCAAAATTTCGGAATTACCGGTTACAACTATCAAGTTGCATCAATTACAATTGATCCGGAATACCAGAATGGCCCGGCAATACGAAGAGAATCCGGAATTGTTTCACCTGTTTGAATTGGATGAATACATTGATTTATGCATTGATTTTATCGAACGTCTTCATCCCGGTTTTATTTTGGAACGATTTGTCTCGCAATCTCCTAAAGACTTGTTGATTGCACCTGACTGGGGGGTAAAAAATAACGAATTCATCGTGAAAATCAACCGAAGAATTGCCGAACGGGGAAGTTATCAGGGACGGTTGTTTGTGTAGTTTCTTCTCCTCTTTTTATAAAAGACATGTTTCAATACATGCATTGTATCCGATAGAATATTACCGGTACGTTGACTTTTTTGATTTGTTATATCCATTTATTATTTTCAACTTTGCAGCGATGTTATTACCCTATCAAAATAAAAACCGGATTGAGGCCGGTTGCGACGAAGCCGGACGAGGATGTCTGGCCGGGCCTGTTTATGCCGCAGCCGTTATCCTCCCTTCCGATTTTATTTGCGAAGAATTGAATGACTCCAAACAGTTGAACGAAAAACAACGTTATGCCCTAAGGAAAATCGTTGAAAAGGAAGCCATTGCCTGGAACGTCGGTATAGTTTTTCCCGATGAAATTGACAAAATCAATATCTTGAATGCTTCCTTTCTGGCAATGCACCGGGCAATACAACAACTCAAAATCAAACCGGAACACCTATTAATCGATGGAAACAGGTTTCAATCTTATCCGGAGATTCCCCATACCTGCGTGATAAAAGGAGATGGAAAATACCTCTCTATCGCGGCTGCATCCATCCTTGCTAAAACTTACCGCGACGATTACATGATGCAATTACATGAGGAATTTAACTATTACGCCTGGGATAAAAACAAAGGATATCCTACACCCCAACACCGCGAAGGCATCAAAAAATTCGGACCTAGTCCCTATCATCGGAAAAGTTTCACTTTACTTCCGGAAGATTCTCAACTTTCGTTGATATTTAATTAATATTCAACTATTCACTTGGCTTTTTCTATATTTCCGGAACCGGCCACTTTAGTGTCCACCATTTTCGGATCTCCATAATAATACAAATTTCCGGAACCGGCCACTGCGGCTTTTAATGATTCTCCCACTGTAATCCGAACATGGCCCGAACCGGCAATCGAACACTCAAGGTCCTGAACCGAAAAATGAGATCCCTTAATATCGCCCGAACCGGCAACACTGAATTTCGACTCATTACTTCCTCCTTTCAACCGGGCCGTTCCGGAACCGGCAACCGACATGTCGAACCTTTCGCAATAAAGACTATCGGCGAGGATACCACCCGAACCGGATAAATCAATTTTCATGCTTTTGGAATTGACTTCTCCTTTCAAATGGACTTCACCCGAACCGGACAATCTGACTTTTTCCAGGTTAGAGGAATTCGTATATACTTTAAACCTGGACGGTTGGATATTTCCATTATCTTTATACTTGATAATCAATTTATTATTTTCTACTTTCACATCAAGTAAAGGTAAAATGTTTTCATCTACATTGACCTGAAGGTAAGGCTCTTTAATAGTCTGCTGTTCATAAACAACTTCCGCTACGCCTGAAGATTGAATTTCGACATAATCCGTAATTGCAAACTCTTTACTAACAATGTGTCCATTGCCTTTAATAGAATGCACATCAATCATACACGATTGGAAAAATAAAAATAAAAAAATAAAAAGATGAGTAAACGATTTCATATCCGATATGTATTTACGTTAATAAAATTACACTTATCATAAAGATAACGAAAAAAATATTATTTTATAACATGCGAAAATATTATTTTATTGTAAACATCGTGATAGAATACAATAAAAGAATCCTTTTCCTCCGTTTTTTTAATTAATTTTAACTTCGATTCGACCGAATCCAGCGGTTTTATATCGTATGCAGAAATCCAATCGATGGAGTAATGAGCCTTTGTAGGAATCACATCGGAAGGATAGACCAACTCTCCTTCACTTGTCCGGACAAAAGACACCAATTGACCGTCCGTATGTCCGTCGTACAATTCAATATCAAATCCATCGAACAATTTTATATCCTGATTAATTAAATGCAATAATCCCGCCTCAAAAACAGGCATCAAATCATCAGGCCGAAAAGCGTCCGACTCCAGGGAATTGGGCTTTATGTAACTATGCCATTGCCTTTCCCCTACCCAATGCGTGGCATTCGGAAATGTAATTTTCAGATTTCCCGCCTGTTCTTTGTAGGTACATCCGCCACAATGATCAAAATGTAAATGAGATAAAACGACATCAGTCACTTGCTCCGGTACAAATCCATGAGATTGAACCAAAGAAGAAATATCCTGTAGTTCATGAAAGCGATAATACGACAATTTTCCCAGATCCTTATTTCCGACACCTGTATCCAGAATCACTACCCGGTTCTCATTCCAAATCAAAAGACACCTCATTGCCATCCGGCAACAATTCTGCTCGTCTGATGGATACCTTCTGTACCATGCTCTTTTAGGAACAGCACCAAACATAGCACCGCCGTCGGCATAAAAAAAACCAGTCTCAAGGATTCTATAATGAATCATATTTAGTACTTTTGCACAAAAATAGTAATTATAATTATAATGCCGAAAAATATTCTGGTTACAGGAGCCAACGGACAATTAGGGAGTGAAATCCGGGAAATAGCCTCCGGTTATGCCGGCTTTCGTTTTTTTTTCACGGATATCCGGGAACTGGATTTGTCCGATAAATCAAAAATCACCGATTTCATCGACAAGAATAAAGTTGAGTATGTTGTTAATTGTGCAGCATACACTGCTGTGGATAAAGCTGAAGACGATGTCGAAATCTGCTATCTGGTAAACAGGGACTGTGTCAAAAATCTGGCCGAAGCGACATTGAACAAAGCCAAAATAATCCATATCTCAACCGATTATGTTTTTGATGGAAAGGGACATCGCCCTTACACGGAGGCCGATGGGACCAATCCTCAATCGATATATGGTAAAAGCAAACTCGAAGGAGAGCAGGTATTAATGAATATCCATCCTGAGAGTATTATTATCCGGACAGCCTGGTTATACTCCGCTTTCGGAAATAATTTTGTCAAAACCATGATAAAACTGGGACGTGAAAGGAATTCCCTGAATGTCGTTTCAGACCAGAAGGGAACTCCGACTTATGCTGCAGACTTAGCCAAGGCAATTTTAAGTATTATCTTATTTACCGAAATGCATCAATCATTCCCGGCAGGTATTTATCATTACAGCAATGAAGGAGAATGTTCATGGTACGATTTTTGTCTGGAAATTCACAAACTTGCAGGAATAAACACTTGCAGGATCAGTCCGGTCGACACATCCGATTATCCGACAAAAGCCTCAAGACCAATGTACAGTGTCTTAGATAAAACAAAAATTAAATCCGTTTTTCAATTGGAAATCCCGGGATGGAAAATCAGCCTTGAAAAATTCATGGCAATAATCAATTACTAACAAATGAGCGATTTAACAAATGAAATCCAACGGCGGAGGACATTCGCCATCATCAGCCACCCGGATGCGGGAAAAACAACATTAACAGAAAAATTATTGCTTTTTGGGGGAGCCATACACGTCGCAGGCGCCGTTAAATCGAATAAAATAAAAAAAACAGCCACATCCGACTGGATGGAAATCGAAAAACAGCGTGGTATTTCCGTCGCAACTTCCGTGATGGGTTTCGAATATGAAGGATACAAGGTAAATATCCTGGATACCCCTGGTCACCAAGACTTTGCAGAAGATACTTACCGTACTCTGACGGCAGTGGATAGTGTAATTATCGTGGTGGATATTGCCAAAGGAGTTGAGCAACAAACACGAAAGCTGATGGAAGTATGCCGGATGCGTAAAACGCCGGTGATCGTTTTCGTCAACAAGATGGACCGTGATGGTATTGATCCTTTTGATTTACTGGACGAACTCGAACAAGAACTCAAAATCAATATTCGTCCTCTAAGCTGGCCGATAGATATGGGCTTCAACTTCAAAGGAGTCTATAACATTTATGAAGAAAAGCTGGATCTTTATACTCCCAGTAAACAAATCGTTACGGAATCCGTGGAATTCAAAGACATTGACAGTCCGGAGCTGGAAAAACATATCGGAGAAAAATTGTCTCAAAAACTCCGGACCGATTTGGAACTAATCAAAGGCGTTTATCCCGATTTTGATGTAAACACTTACCTGAAAGGAGATATTGCGCCTGTATTCTTCGGTTCGGCACTGAATAACTTCGGGGTAAAAGAACTCCTGAATTGTTTTGTCAGGATAGCTCCTTCTCCCCGTCCAATACAGGCAGAAGAACGGTCCGTAACTCCGGAAACGGATCCGTTTTCAGGATTTATTTTCAAAATCCACGCCAATATGGATCCGAATCACCGAAGTTGTATTGCATTTCTAAAAATTTGCTCGGGTCAATTCGAACGTAATCAGAACTACAAACACGTCCGTTTTGGGAAAGTAATGAAATTTTCTTCCCCTACCGCTTTCATGGCACAAAAAAAAGAAACGGTAGACGAAGCCTTTGCCGGCGACATTATCGGGCTACCCGATACCGGGAATTTTAAAATCGGAGATACATTGACATCCGGAGAGGATTTACATTTTAAAGGATTGCCCAGTTTTTCACCGGAAATGTTCAAATACATCGAGAACGCCGACCCTATGAAATCCAAACAGCTCAACAAAGGAATTGATCAACTGATGGATGAAGGCGTCGCCCAATTATTTACCAATCAATTCAATGGCCGGAAAATTATCGGAACAGTAGGCCAACTGCAATTTGAAGTCATTCAATACCGTTTGTTGCATGAATACGGAGCGCAATGTAAATGGGAACCGATTAACCTATACAAAGCCTGTTGGATCGAGAGTGATTCAAATGAGGCATTGGAGAATTTTAAAAAACGGAAATACCAATATATGGCCAAAGATAAAGAAGGCAGAGATGTATTCTTAGCCGATTCATCTTATGTCTTACAAATGGCTCAGCAGGATTTTAAAGATATTCGTTTCCACTTCAGTTCGGAATGGTAATCCTAAGAATTATAATATATTAATCATATTCGTCCGGGTTTCAATTGAATAACCGAATTGTAACACTTTGTCCTGCATAAATCGTTTGAGGCAAATTAACCGATATTTCGCTCCTATTATCGGCATCATTCCACTTCGATTGAAAATATTCGTCTTCTTTTTCAATTTTCCGGTTCAAAGAGAAATGGAACTCACTCATTTTTCTGGATGGATCGGAAACGGATATTTCTTCTATGCCATTTTCTTTCAATTTAATCATCAGGATGCCGGGAGAATCCATTTTAACCCTGAGATCACCAGGCAACCGGACTTCCCCTCTTTGGTAAAATACCACTTGACCAATGTTCAATTCCTTATGCCAAACAGCCTGTATATCAGGGGTGTTAAACAAGATTTCTATTTTCGGATTTACCGCATATTCACTTACTTTCTCTTTCGTTGCAGCAGGAATTACCACGTATTGATATCCACGATCAGATATCCGGCTTCCATGATTCAACCACAATTTAAACATATCCAGTCGAATTTCTTCCCTGGAAGAGGTCGTCTGACGATTAATTTTGAACCAAGTACCGGAAGCAACCTTATTAGATAAACTTACCGGAGACGAAACAGGGAAAAAATAACCGATACTATCGTGAAATATCCACTTCACACTTTCGAACCGATGTTCTCCTTTTGACAAAATCTGTTCACGATTATCATTCATTACGATCACATCACCGTTCAACAAGCATTGATTCAAAGTCGTCGCTACCGGATATTCCGATTCCGAACGGATACCGGCACCCAGGCATACATATTCTTCATCAAAAAAGAACCAAGCCTTTCTCACTTCTACCGGATCATGCGGACTTTTAAAATCAAATGCGACAACTCCGTACAAACCATTGGTAACAGCTCCCACAAAGTTCATGGATCCGTATTTTTGAATGTTTTTTTCAGGGATTAGTTCGGGTTTTTGAAGGATCGTCGCTCCCGGTATTTTTTGCCAGTCGAAAACAGGAGCCGTATTGATGTATTCCCTACCGGTCCGGGAGATGTAATTTGTCCCGTCTCCACGGTGATGATTCAGGAGTCCTTCTCCATTATAAGGCACTTCCATGTTTGCATTACGTGAAGAGAACATCCGGACTGAAGTAAAGTATCCGTCCCGTTGATGTGTATAATATTCGGAATTCCGGAAAAACCGGCCATAGGAAGGAGACTTCAGCTCTATACCTTTCCGGTTCCTGATAATTTGTTCCAATTCACTTTTCCGATAATCCGTTACGGCAATCAAACGCTCCGGAGTTGTCGTCCTGAATACTCTCAATGAACCCGGACGCGAGATATCTCGATTAGTTGCCCCCGGATCGGGATATTTTCCATACGGCATCATTTTACAAATACCATCCAGATAATAATCAATTAGTTGTTGAAGCGGTTTTTCCGAAAACCGATACTTTGTCCCGGTCGTATAATGTACCCATTCGGCAAAAGCATCCGCATAATCCAAGCCATAGGATAGTGTATTATTCACACGATCGTCCCGGTGGTGGAAACTATAATCGTATTGCATTCCCCGACCCGTTACAAACCGAATTTGCCCTTCTATGACTTTGATAACATACTCAAACTCCTGTATATCGCGATAATACAAAGCCGTTTTGGCCTGAATTCCACCGATTTTAATGCGGTCTCCACTCTCACGGGCACCCCAGGCCCCCAAATGAGAGCGTTTAACGATAGGTAATGTTTTGCTCACCTGCTTTTCCGTCAGATTTTTATCCATCATAAGCAGCACTTGTATCAAAGCATTCGGGGTTCCAATCTCATTATTCCACCAATTTTCACAAATAAAATCATTAGCCGTCCAATAGTCAAGAGCCAAATCAATGGTATTTTTCACCTTTTTATCGCCTCTAAAAGAAGACTCATTTTTCACGTATGCCTTGCTCAATTGGACCAGATTGTCCAGATGCCGGCTATGTTGAAAGCCTGTTTTGGAAGTATCCGTATAATTTATTCCCGGCCAAGTACCATCCGGATTGATGGAATCTACCAGCTTCCTTATTTGTTCATTATTAATTCCGGAAATTAACATTTCCGCAACAACCCGCTTCCGGATTATTTCCACATCATTTCCTGCACTTTGAACTGCCTGAACAGTTAAAAGGAAAGACGAAAAGAAAAAGACTACGATTTTTTTCATACGTACATATTTATTTTTTATTAAATCGGTTGTATGGAACTCCGGCAAATTCCCATCCGATGATGGCAGTCTTACGATCTACCCCCCAGCGGTAACCGCCAAACTCTCCCGAAGAACGAATCACCCGGTGACACGGGATAAGAAACGCAACCGGGTTTTCGCCAATTGCAGTCCCAACAGCACGAT
>JAITTA010000251.1 GCA_031287395.1 Dysgonamonadaceae bacterium
AACCGGTAATGAATACGATTTTATCTTTCATATTAATTTTATTTATAATACAAAGGTAATAATTTAGGTTGTAAATCTTGGTTTTTTTGTATGTAAGCTAACTTAAAACTTAAAACCTAAACTTATAATTTAATTCCGGGATTTTTATTACCTTTGTGCCTGTTTTTTAAATATCATCGGCATTATGAGCAAGAAATTTACCGAATACAACCGTTTTGACCTCTCCGATATCAATAAAGAGGTACTGAAATGTTGGGACGATAACGATGTTTTCCGGAAAAGTTTGGAAATAAGGAAAGGAGCCCCTTCTTTCGTATTTTACGAAGGGCCTCCTTCTGCGAATGGAATGCCGGGAATACACCACGTAATTGCCCGGTCGATCAAAGATATTTTTTGCCGTTACAAAACGATGAAAGGTTACCTGGTGAACCGGAAGGCCGGATGGGATACCCATGGTTTACCCGTAGAACTCAGCGTTGAAAAATCACTGGGAATTACTAAAGAGGATATCGGAAGAAAAATTTCGGTAGAAAAATACAACGCCGCTTGTCGCGAAGATGTCATGAAATACACCCGGGAATGGGAAGACCTGACCCGGAAAATGGGTTACTGGGTAGATATGAATGATCCTTATATTACCTACGACAATCGTTATATCGAAACGCTCTGGTGGTTGCTTAAAGAATTATATAGAAAAGATCTCCTTTATAAAGGATATACGATTCAACCCTATTCTCCTGCCGCAGGAACAGGGTTAAGCACGCACGAATTAAACCAACCGGGGTGTTACCGCGACGTCAAAGATACAACCTGTACGGCCCAGTTCAAGATTTTGAACCCCAAACCGGAAATGGAACATTTCGGCGAAGCTTTTTTCTTGGCATGGACCACCACCCCTTGGACATTACCTTCGAATACAGCGCTTTGTGTCGGCCCAAACATCGATTATGTAGCGGTACTGTCTTTTAATCCTTATACGGGTAAGCCCATAACTGTTGTAATTGCCAGAGACCTGGTCTTCACACATTTCAATGAAAAAGCAAAGGAATTAAACCTGGAAGATTACAAACCGGGCGATAAACTGATTCCATTTAAAATCGTACATTCTTGGAAAGGCTTTGAACTGGCAGGAATGGAATATGAACAACTGATTCCCTGGGTTAACCCGGGAAAAGGAGCTTTCCGTGTAATCACCGGCGATTTTGTAACCACAGAAGACGGTACCGGTATCGTACATATCGCTCCAACCTTCGGAGCGGACGACGATCGCGTAGCCAAAGCCAATGGAGTACCACCTCTTATGATGATCGACAAAGACGGAAACCGTCGCCCGATGGTGGATCTAACCGGAAAATTTTTCCCTTTGAATCAGCTTGATGACAATTTTACGAAAAATTATGTCAACGTACCACTGTATGCCGAATTTGCCGGAAAATTCGTAAAAAACGCATACGACAATCGTCTGACTGAAAACGATCCTACGTTGGATATTGATATCTGTGTCATGTTGAAACAACACAACAGAGCTTTCAAAATTGAAAAACAGGTCCACTCTTATCCACATTGCTGGAGAACAGATAAACCCGTATTGTATTATCCGCTGGATAGTTGGTTTATTCGCTCTACCGCATGCAGAAAACGTATGATGGAACTCAACGAAACAATCAATTGGAAACCACAATCGACCGGAACAGGACGATTTGGAAAATGGTTGGAAAACCTGCAGGATTGGAATCTCAGCCGTAGCCGTTACTGGGGAACACCATTGCCTATCTGGAGAACGGAAGACGGACTGGAAGAAAAATGCATCGGCTCCGTTAAAGAACTTTTTACAGAGATCAACAAAGCCGTCGAGATGGGAGTAATGGATAAAAACCCATTCCCGAATTTCAAACCGGGAGATTATTCTGCCGCCAATTATGCGGTGCAAAATATCGATTTACACCGCCCATTCGTAGATAATATCATTCTGGTTTCCGATAGCGGAAAACCTATGAAACGCGAATCCGACCTGATCGACGTCTGGTTCGATTCGGGAGCGATGCCTTATGCCCAAGTGCATTATCCTTTTGAAAACAAAGAAGCCCTGGATAAAAGGACCATTTTTCCTGCCGATTTCATTGCAGAGGGAGTCGACCAGACGCGCGGGTGGTTCTTTACCCTCCATGCTATCGCTGCAATGATCTTCGACAATGTTTCGTTCAAAGCCGTTATTTCGAACGGTCTGGTATTGGATAAAAACGGGAACAAAATGTCGAAACGCCTTGGAAATGCCGTCGATCCGTTTGAAACAATCGAGAAACACGGTTCCGATCCCCTGCGCTGGTATATGATTACCAACGCTTCTCCCTGGGATAACCTGAAATTCGATATAGAAGGTGTTGAAGAAGCCCGGCGTAAATTCTTCGGAACTCTTTACAATACCTATTCATTTT
Source organism: Dysgonamonadaceae bacterium (assembly GCA_031287395.1). Taxonomy (GTDB): domain Bacteria; phylum Bacteroidota; class Bacteroidia; order Bacteroidales; family Azobacteroidaceae; genus BNXB01. The sequence continues at coordinate 2,436 of JAITTA010000251.1, forward strand.
TTGTATTGTATGCCAATGTGGATGGCTTTGAATACAAAGAAGCCGAAATTCCATATTGCGAACGCCCGGAAATAGACCGCTGGATACTTTCTTTGCTTAATTCCCTGATAAAGGACACAGACGAATATTACGAAACATACGAGCCTACACGCGCCGGACGCGCCATCAACGATTTTGTAAACGATAATCTGAGCAATTGGTATGTGCGCCTCAACCGCAAACGGTTCTGGGGAGGAGTCATGAATAACGATAAATTATCGGCCTATCAGACCCTCTATACCTGTCTCGAAACTATCGCCAAACTAATGGCTCCGATCGCTCCGTTTTATGCCGACCGTTTATATACAGACCTTGTAAAAGTTACCGGGAGAGGCTCTTCTATTTCCATACACTTGGATGATTTCCCAAAAACAAATGAAACCCTGATCGACAAAGACCTCGAAGAACGGATGCAAATCGCCCAGGAGATTTCGTCCATGGTACTGGCTTTACGCCGCAAAGTAAACATCAAAGTCCGTCAACCATTGTCATCCATTATGGTTCCTGTAGTGGATGCCCACCAAAAAGAAGCTATTGAAGCCGTACAGAACCTGATCCTGAATGAAGTAAATATCAAAGAAATCAAATACCTCGACGATTCAAGCGGTATTCTGGTAAAGAAAATCAAACCAGACTTCAAAAAGTTGGGCCCACGTTATGGAAAAATAATGAAAGACCTGGCTACCGTTATCGGCGAGTTACCACAACAAGCCATTTCGCAATTGGAAAAGGAAGGCAAATACACGGTATCTGTTGCCGGACAAGAAGCCGAAATAGTACTCGACGATGTCGAAATCATTTCCGAAGACATCCCGGGATGGCTGGTGGCCAACGAAGGAAAACTCACCGTTGCCTTAGACGTCACGGTGACTGAAAATTTGAGAAAAGAAGGAATCGCCCGGGAATTGGTTAATCGTATCCAGAACATCAGGAAATCGAACGGGTACGAGATAACAGACAAAATTCATGTCGTAATTCAATCGGATAACCGTATCAATGAGTCTGTTGAAGAATTCAAAGAATATATCGCGAACCAAATACTGGCAAATAACGTTATATTGGATAATTTAGCGGATGGTATGGAATTAGATCTCGACGACCTGAAGTTGCTTGTCAAAATTGAAAAAGTACAGGATTAATTTGTATATTCGAATAAAAATATTACTTTTGGATGCTTGTATCCACCCTAAACCAAATAAAAGGAGGAATATTATGAGTGAAAAGACTAGATATTCAGACGCCGAATTGGATGAATTCCGGACTATTATTCTGGACAAACTGGAAGCGGCAAGAAAAGATTACGAGTTGTTGAAAGCAACCATTATGAATTCCGACGGAAATGATGTAACGGACACATCCCCTACATTCAAAGTATTGGAAGAAGGGGCCGCTACTTTATCCAAAGAAGAAGCAGGCCGGTTGGCTCAACGTCAGATGAAATTTATTCAAAGCCTGCAAGCAGCGTTGGTTCGTATAGAAAATAAGACATACGGCGTTTGTCGCGAAACCGGCAAATTAATTCCAAAGGAAAGATTACGTGCGGTTCCTCATGCAACGTTAAGTATCGAAGCTAAAATGGGTCAGAAATAAATGAAAATTTCCAAAGGTTTTTGGGCTTTTTTAGTCATCTTATTGATACTGGCCGCCGACCAGCTATTAAAAATCTGGGTAAAAACCCACATGACGATAGATCAACGGTTCGAGATAACCGAATGGTTTTATATTCGTTTTGTAGAAAACGACGGAATGGCCATGGGGATCCAGGTAATGGGAAAATTTTTTCTTTCCCTGTTTCGGATTATTGCGTCTTTTCTGATAGCATATTATCTGTATCTCATTGTTAAACGAGGTTTTAAAATGGGATATATTGTATGTATCGCTCTCATTTTTGCAGGTGCAGTAGGAAATATTATCGATTGTATTTTCTACGGGGAGATTTTCAGTGAAAGTACCCAGACACAGCTAGCCGTCCTCTTCCCTCCGGAAGGAGGGTACCAAACCTGGTTGCACGGGCGGGTGGTGGACATGTTCTACTTCCCGTTGTTTGAAATGACCTGGCCTTCATGGGTGCCTAAAGTAGGAGGAACCCCATTTGTTTTCTTCAGTTATATTTTTAATATAGCAGATGCATCTATCAGCGTAGGAATAGCCATTCTATTCCTGTTTTACAGAAAAACATTCTCTTTAAGTTTTGAAAGAAAAGCCGTTGAAAACTAATCGCTTCCTTATTTTCAATTTACTTTTGCTCCTTTTTTTTTCAGCTTGTAGTAACCGTCCTTCCTGGGTACTATCCGATAAAAAAATGGTGAATGTTTTATATGATATGAACCTCGCCGAAGCTGAAATAGAGAACAATTATGACCTCTTCTTCAACAACAATGAAAAAAAACAGGACTTATTAAATGTTATACTCAAAAAACATAAAATCACCAAACAACAATTCGATACCTCCCTGGTCTGGTACAACGCTCATTTGGATCAATACTTCAAGATAAATGAACACATCAATAAGCGTTACACAACCGAAATGGAATCACTACAAAAAGAAATCGACGAAGAAAACCGGATCCGGGAAGTACTTAGCCGGGTAAATATCTTCAAAGGAAGGAACAGTTTCTTCCTCCAACAGGCATCACAACTCCAAAATACGTTGCTATTTCAGGTTGATTCCATCGATTGGACTCCGGGAGATAGCCTGAATATCTCCTTCGATATCCTGGGCCTCAATAAAGAGATAAAACCTGAACTCCTATGCTATATTTTCTGTGAAGATACCATATTTACAGAAAAAGAAAAAATCGAGGCTAACGGTTCTTTTCTAAAGACTATGACTACCGGAATGGATAAAGTGAAGCGCCTTTCCGTTTCGATTCATATCTCCGACAGTATTCCCAATGCAAATATTCTCATTAACAAATTCGGAATTATCCATCGTAAATCATGGATTCTGAACGATTCACAGGATATAATGAACTTGAAAGAGCCGATTTCCATAGAAAAAAATATTCATCTGCTTTCCAAATGATTGTTGAAAAGTAACGTACCGGAGATGATACGGACCCAACTCAATCTTCCATTGTTTTGGGATGTTGCAAATCCATTGGGGAAATTTTTATTTTTATTCAAAGATAACGAATATATAGAAAAAGATTGTATGAATTCAAAAAAATATAATTTTCCCCTGCCAGATCTATTGGAATCACACCTAACTATGAATATCTCCCTGTTCAGTAAACTTTATAGTTAATAAAATTGTTTTAGTCGTATTAGGCTAGTATTAGGTTGAATAAAACATAAATTATAAAATAGAAAGAAATGGAAAGGAAACTTAACGAATCAAGTGCAGAAAGAATCCATTTTACCAGCATTGTCGGCGAAACGAAAAAAATCATTATGGATGAACCGGATCATGAAAATAGTACAGAACTAGGGCACGCTACAGATGTTGAAGTAAAAAAAGCGGTAGAGAGAATCAATCCGGACCCGAATAGTTTAAAAAGCCGCGGATAAATATCCATTTAAAAAACCTTAACCAATTTGTTTCCCGGCGTAAAAATTGAAACAATAATCGTATATTTACAGCCTGTTTGAAACTTCATCCCAGAGAATAACTATAAAACAAAATTCGTTCTGTACATGAAAAATAAAATACGGATACGTAAAGTATTGACTCTTATAGGAATCGTACTTTTCGTTTCTGATGTTGCTTTTGCTGAAGAATTAATTTCCGGTTATATTCAGGAAACCGAAACGAACAACGCATCGGTATCCTCCGTTGATGAGAACATTCCTTCCGAAACCTCATCTTCCAGGGTGGATTCTTTATCGCTTTCCCGAGGTCTGGTCCACAGGTTTGGAATTGATTTCCGACCGGAATACATCATCCCAACCAATCCTTTTCTGGAAGGAGAGAACTATTTTTGGAAACCCATCGACCAATCTCTTTCTTTACATTTGAAATATTCATTCCAATTCCAGCCCGATACCTATGCCGACCGGATTTACGGAGGGGCCTACCAGGGAATCGGATTAGCAGGTTATACTTTCGGAGATCCCGAAGAGCTAGGAGACCCCATTGCAATTTATCTATTCCAGGGTGCACGTATCTCCAGATTTAACCGGCGGTTTTCACTCAATTACGAGTGGAATTTCGGGATCTCTTCCGGATGGAAACCCTATGACCAGATATATAATTCGTATAATATCATGGTCGGATCGAAAATAAATGCTTATATCAATGCCAACTTTTATCTGAACTGGATGTTTTCCAAAGAATTCGACTTGAATACAGGAATTACTCTGACCCATTTTTCCAACGGAAATACGAAATTTCCAAACGCGGGATTAAATAATACCGGCCTGAAAATCGGATTGATATATCATTTCAACAGGAAAAATAATTGCCTTTCAAAACCATCATATCAACCTCCAATTCCTCAGTTCACCCGGCATATTAGTTATGATTTAGTGCTTTTCGGATCCTGGAGACGGAAAGGGGTTGCCTTTGGAGACAAACAAGTGCCCTCTCCGAATGCTTATACGGTATTGGGATTCAATTTCGCCCCTATGTATAATTTCGGATACAAACTCCGTGTAGGGATGTCATTAGACGGTGTTTACGACGGAAGCGCCAATGTATATACCATAGATTACATTTCCGGCACCCCCCAGGAATTTTTCACCCCTTCACTCAACAAACAGTTGTCTCTCGGACTTTCAGGACGGACAGAATACGTCATGCCTTATTTTACAGTAGGCTTAGGCATAGGCGCTAATATACTTCACGGAGGAGGTGACCTGAATGGTTGTTACCAGGTACTGGCATTAAAAGTTGAAGTTACCCGGAGTTCATTTATTCACGTCGGATATTGTCTCCAGGACTTTCATTCCCCTAATTTTTTAATGTTAGGTCTCGGGTTCCGGTTCAATAACAAATACCCTACTTTCCATCGTTGATGCAAGTTAATTATTGTATTGTAATTTTACGGTGTCCTTCTCCTTTTTGCAATCCCATTCAGAAAGGGAATAATCAGTACCATGACCAAAGGCAAGATGAATATCAGAACGGGATTGTTGTAAACTATGGTAAAGCTGTCTCCTTTACACATGTTCTGAAAAGTACAAAAAAACAGTACCAGAATTTCCAATAAAACAACAATGGATATCAGCAATATGCTTTCAATATTTTCATTTGCTAAAGTAGAAAACGGGACGAAAGTGTAATACAGGACAACCAACACAAGTATAATAACAATAATGAAAATCAATATGAATAAGTAAATCTCCCAACTATTTTCAAGATAGTCGGCTTCCAATACCGGTTTTATGGAACGTTCGGAGAAATCCGTAAGATTTTGAGCCATGATATCCAAATCTCCATTATAAAACCGGGCAATATAAAAATGACCTATCAACTGCTGAAAAAATGAGATACTGTTTATTTCTTTGTATGTCAACTGGTAACCTTTTACAGCATAGTCATCCACCACATCTGCAACATTGAGAAATACGACTTCGCTGGCTTCCTGCATCAGACAGTATTGAAAATCCCGATCGATATTTTCTATTCCTTTTCTAGCTAAGAAGATTACAGACAGACGAGTGCTCCCACACTTGAAGTCACGCGAGGCATCCATCATGATGCGGACAGATTTAACAAACTGTGTCATTTTCCTCTTTTCCCTGAATTTAAAATCCGGGAAATAAAGATTGATTCCTTTTATCGGGTTCAACGAATCTTTTTGCATCTGGGTAAACATGGTAGAAATACACCTTCTGATGGCATCCGGATTTTTCAGGAAATGATCTGTAAGAACAGCATCATCACAACGGAAAAGAATTTCTTTCCGAACAGAATCCGGATTTTCCACCTGATTATATTTTTCTTCCCTATCGACAATATTGAGTCTCAACAAGTCGTTTTTTGCTGTTATTCTAAATTCTTTGACAATGATCCGGTTGGAAATCTGATTTAATGAGTCGTTTATCAGAAAAAAATTGAAATATATTCTTTCGGCCGACAACCGGTTGAGTGAATCCATCATTTCTTTCATCATTCCGTATTTTTCAACGAACTCCTTCAGATTGCAGTCGTATGGTTTCAGAAAAGCGTCGATGTCGGAAATATACACGGTATCACGAACATAAAGCGTATCGTGTGGCAACTCTTCAATCTGTTCCAGTGTATATTCCGTTTCCTTGTAATAAATGGGATACTTCTCATGATCTCCGTAATCTACCTCCCCTTCCGGGACTTGGGAATGGAAAGTTGAGAATGAAAAAATCAGGAAACACAGAACTAAGAATCCCTTTAATTTGTTATCTATATACAAGTTTTTCATAATTTGAAAAATTTACAAAATCTAAATAATTCTCCATATCTCTGTTTTTAATTCCTGACCAACTTGCCTTCTTTTGCTTGTTCCCGGCAAATGGAGAATTTAAGTATTTCCATGTTTAATTTTTTAATTGATTGAGAATGGATTTTAATAGCACAGGTTTGTATCGCATTCACAATGCTTCCACCTGACAAATTGAAAGTTGCCGCCCGGTTCAGCAATTCTTCCGGATGGTCGTCCAACCAATCCGGAGGAAGCATATTTTTCCAGAGTTGATAACGCAGCCGCTGGTCGGGCACCGGGAAATAAAGCGACGACTGGAAGCGACGGAAAAAAGCTTCATCGATGTTTTCTTTCAGGTTGGTGGCAAGAATGACCATTCCGGGATAGTCTTCGATACGTTGCAGGAGGTAAGCTACTTCCTGGTTGGCGTAGCGGTCGTTCGACGATTGTGTTTCGGTACGTTGTCCGAACAAAGCATCAGCCTCGTCGAAAAAGAGAATCCAGTTTTGATGCCCGGCTTTATCAAACACTTTGGCCAGGTTCTTTTCGGTTTCACCGATGTATTTGGAAACAATCATTGACAGATCGACCCGGTAAACATCCATATTATTTTGCTTTCCCAGTAAAGTTGCAGTCAATGTTTTTCCTGTTCCGGGCAGACCGTAGAACAAACACCGGTAGCCAGGCCTGATAATCCGGCCGAGTTGCCAACGTTCCCGGATTTCTTCCTGGTAGTCGAGCCAACGGATGATATCGTCGATTTCTTCCCGTAAATGATACGGGAGTACCAAATCATTCCAATCCAACGGCGTGGTAATGCGCTTAGCCGGGAAATTGGAGTTATATTCGGGTTCGAATTTATTGCCGTATATTCTGGCCAGAAATTCATCGGAGACGACCAAACGGCCGCTCAAGAAGGGTTCGCCTTTGCCCTGGCCTTCCAAATGCAAAATATTGTGCTTGTGAAACCAATGGTCTTTACTGAATAAATTGATAATTGACAATTGATAATTGACAATCGAATTGGTATTATTAATTGTCAATTGTGCATGGTCAATTAAAAAAGCAGCCGTTTGCCCGGTGGGAAGAAAACCACCATGAGAAACACCTTTCCAGCCTCCGAACTCAGTGTGAGGACGATCTAATTCTTTGTTTTGCAGGAAGAATAAGTCTAAAGTCTGGGGGCTGATGTGGGGCATAAGTGCCAACAATAAAACAATTTGTTCCTCGAAAGCGGGTTGGATATTTTCGGGAAGAAGGAGGTGCAGCCATTGGCTTTCCGGCAATGGAATCTCAGGCATTCCTTTCTTTTCTTTGTTGAAATAGGAAGGGAAAATAGTACGGAGGATATGTTGAAACCAAAGGATACAATCGTTCATGATAACTATCTCCATTTCACTTGTATCATTTTTCTCATCCATGGAAATTTGATTATCCGGAAATTCCACGTTACGCTGTCTAACAGCATATCGTATGCCTTTTCTTCCACCGTCAACTGAATAAAATCATCCTTTTCCTCTAATTTTCCATTCCGTTGCAGAAAGGCTTCCCGAAAGACGGTAATGGAAGTATTTTTAAGTTTCGGCCAGTTTTGCAAAGTGCCTTTTAACAGGGATTCGACGATTGATTTCTCTTCATCCGTCAAATCGAGGTTCCGGGGGACCGGTTGTGCGGTTTGATATCCGGTCAATAATTTATCCAATATCATTTCGTGTTCGAGAGATTCGGTTTTTTTGAATACCGCAAAATGCATCAGGAACATTGCACGGATTTGTGCATCTTTATCCCGGAACCGGTTACCTTCCGTCAAGTTCAACCTGGAAAATAACAGGGGAAGATAAGACGATAACAGCACCATTCCGGCATTGCTCACAAATTGAGAATCAAGTTTTGCATTTTCAATTTTTTCTTCCGATTTCATCATTTTTTGTTTTATGGTTTGAATAATCATTAATTGTAATGTTTGAGATTTACACCACTTTTCGGCCGATCGAACCAACAAATCTTTTTGTCGGACGGAGAGCCGGACGGTAATCGCTTCCAGAATACGATAGAGTATTCCGGCACGGCTTAAGGAAGAGTGTCCGGATGCCACCTGAAGAAGGATACCCAATACCTCTTTGTTTGTTAACCGGATTTTGAATGTCAGTAATATAAATTTTTGCAAATCAGGTAAAAGTTGCAAAATATCGACTGCATACCGGATGAATCCGGTTTGTTCGGATAATTTTTCAACCAGGTTCTGTTCTTTTTCACCAACCGGATTGTCCGGCAGGCATTTCAGAACAAGATCAACAGAAGACAGATTGTCCGGCTTCCTCGCCGGTTGACTTTGTTCCTGATGCAATTCGTTCAGTATATGGATGATTTCTTCGAATTGATGTTGAGTAAATGATTGAGTGCCGGTACAAAGCCAGGACAGGACATCCTGCAACGAAAGATTGTAATGGCCGGCTATTTTGAGAAGCGAATGCCGGACGAATTGTTTTTTATTGAATCCCATATTCCTGGATTCCAACAATACGGCAAAGACAAAATGCCATTTCAATATTTTAAAATCCCCGGATACTTTTCCTTGCAGTTTCCTCTTATCATGATACAGATCCAATACTCGCATGTAATTTTTTACAAAACCGGCATCAATCCCCGGGAAACAGGAAATGTATTTATTTTTATCTTCTTCCTTACCGCTCTGGGAAATAATTTCCAGCAGGTGTTGCTGTTCCTCCCGGTACAGTTCGTCAAGTAATTGTTCCAAACGAAAAGGAAGATATACCACCAATTGTTCCTGACGAAAGTAAAGCAGCAAATCAAAATAACTCAGATTGTAATGGGCTGCAACCTGCTGCAATACGCGGCCGACAAAGGATCGACGGTTGAAACGGTCTTCCGGCATTTCACTGAAAACGGTAAAAAGAAACATCCATTTTACCTGTACAAAGTGACCTCCCGCTTTTGCCTGAAGCGGACTATATTCATATAACTTATCCAGTGATTGCACATACGATAAAATGAATTCCTGTTCCCGGGGATAAAGTAATTCTATCATCCGGAAACGTTCAGGCTCATGGGTGTAATCCATGACCTTTTTCCGGAAATGACAGTCGGATAATAATTGCAGAATTTGGTTGATTTGTTGTGGTGTCCATATTCCGGACGAAGCAACCGCATTTAAAACCAGATGCAATCTTTCTTCCTGGGAGGCAGGTTTTTTCTCCTTTATCCTGGGAGAAACAAGAGTCAACTCTTCAAAAAGGGCGGTGAAAATCCCTTTCAATTCTTTATCTGCCCGGGGTAGGAGTTCCGAATCTCGAATAAAATATTCCAGTACTAACCGGACTTCCAGATTATAATGAGCAGCAACCTGTTTCAATACGGAATATACAAACTGTTTACGGTTGAATCTGGATTCCCGCTTTTCCAATAAAACGGGGAAGATAATCTGCCATTTCAACAACCGGAACCCGCCTCCCGCTTTTCCCTGCAAAGCTCCCTGTTCTTTTTGCCGGTCGAGCGACCGGGCCACCTCAATTACAAAATCGCTTTCCTGAGGAATTACTAACGGAACCAGACGAATAATTTCCGCCTCATCCAGGCATTGCAAAAACATCCGGCACGAATGTGGATGAGCCAATATCCGGATTAAACCTGTACTACTCTCCCCGGAGATTTGTTTGCTCAATCCTTTCCGTATGAAACCAGATACGATTTTATAAAATTTAGCTGCATCCACAAAAGATTCTTCAAGCAGCTTCTCAGAAAGTTCTTTTTGTAAAACTTCCAGAATCCGGAACAATTCCAACGGTATGGAAAATTTTTCACGGAAAGCGCTCAACTCACGGGTTAGTAAGCTCAGCAAATCCTTGTAACTTAAATTATACTTTGCTGCCAACTGCAAGATTGTTTGCGCGATGAAACTCTTTTTGTCAAAATAGGAACTCCTGCGGGTCAGTAAGTAAGCATATACGACCTGCCACACACTTCTGTGATAATCACTTTCAGCTATTACCGGCTGTTCCAATTCTTTGTACCTGGCATGAAGTAAACGAACATAAGAAATGATAAATTCACCTGCACCGGGAGCCAGCAAACGGACTCCCTTCTCTAACCCGGAATCGTTCAATTGGTAGACCAGACGTTGTTGCAAGGAAGTGTAATGCCCGTAAGTTTGCAGGAACTGTTTGAATTCCAATGAATTTTCCTGCAACACTTTGTAAAATAATTTATAAATATCTTTATATTCATCCGCTGCAGTCCACGACAAAGTACCATCCAGTAAAAATCCGCAAAGCAATTGAAAAGCGCTTTTATTCCGGGATATACGTTTTACCCGTTGTTGTTCCGCAGCATCATATAAACATTTACTTAAAGCCTCTTCAAGCTGTTCACACAAACGAAGCGGAAACCGGTCATCGAATTCTTCTTCCGAAATTGAACCCAAATCCAGTTCCAGCCTGTCAATTTCAATCTGTTCTCCGGACGGACTGTAACGGTTCAATACTTTATCGGCTACCGGCTCGAAACAAGTGGTAAAAAAACTATCCCAACGTCCATACAGGTTACGGGCAAACACTTCATCCTGCATTTGAAAATCAAATCGTATGGTGCCTATCCGGTTCATTTTAATTCTTCGTTCTTTGTGTTTAACCCTCGATTAATATCCTTATCTCTTCCGAAAATTTCTCAATTTGTTCATTATCCCCCTTTGCCCAAGCCTTACGCCAGTTATAATACGAACGGACAAACGATTTCAGGTCTTTTTCTCCAAGCCAGAGGCATTGAATGTCCAGGTGAGCAGGCAAACGTTCCTCGAAGACTTTCAAATAAATTTCCCTTGCTTTCGGACGAAGTTGGTCTGCCCGGTGCGAAACAACAATACTCAGCTTATTTGAATCGTCGGACGACTGGGATGTATCCGAATATTCATCCCGGAGCAAAATATGTTCGACAAAATAGAAAAGATGGGTTCCCCGGACAAATGCTTCCTGCAGACTGCAGAATTTACAATATTCCGGAACCCGTTCTTCTTTTTCGGGATCATAGTTGAATAGGGTATTCAATAACAATTCGATCCCTGTAATACTTTTTATCTTTTCATCCAGCAAATTGAAAGAACGGAACCGAAGAGTATTGAATTCCGGAAAACGACGGATCAGTCCGGCACGGAATCCGGGTGAAGGATCTAAAACCGCATACGGATGGGTATCTTCTCCATACAGCATATCCAGATAATCGAAATAACCGGATTTTTGACGGAGCATCTCTTTCGGATCAAATACCTCTTGTTGTTTTATTTTCTCAATATCAAGCAATTTATTCAGGTCTTCTATTTCCACTTCTGTCCGGAATTGAGCGGGCATTTTCCCTGAAAGTTCCAGCAGTTGGTTGATATTCCCGGCTTGCTGGCAAATACCGGAAATCATATAATCGTAAATTAACAGATATGCCTTCAGTTGAAGCGCTTCCATTTTTCGTTTCATCGATGCCTCCGGAGGAAGTCCCCGTTCGTTGATTCCATAGCAATCCGGTAGTTCGTATTGAATGGAGCGATAAGGAGTTTGCTCCGTTTTAGGAAGCTGTATTTTTTGTGAGACAGTTTCAAAATGGAAGGGCTCAAACTGTTTCCGGGAATCATGGGCTTTCTCTTTTAATTTCTCAAAACGGATTTCCCCCAGGTTTTCGCAAAGGTTGCGATGACTGTGATAAAGGCTTTCGACTTCCGCCCTTATTCCTTTGGGATCTCCATTCGGAGCCGGTTCAAGAATAAAAGTATAAAACGAATTCTCTTCACGTATTACACGGCAATTTTTGACACCTGCAATCTTAATCACTAAACTTTCATAATCCGGAGGAGCTACAACGACTGGTTCGAAGATTTTCTGAGGAGGAATTAATCCGGCCTGTTCGTAACAAAAATCCTTGGTTCCGGAATCAACCAGATAGGTTTCAAATGGGGCTTCCAACTGATAACTCAGTTCCAACAGGGCATAATTAAGTATATCGAGCAGGGTAACCCCCGGATCGTGTTCATTGAAATCCGTCCAGCGCTCACCACTCAGCCTTTGGATCATTTCCAGCGACTGGTTTTGTAAATGCCGGTAAAAATTATTTTCCTTGTCACGCCGCTTAATATACATAACTTCATCTTTTAGTCCATCGCCGGGTTGTCCCACAACCGGGAAATCTGGTATTCGATCATTGTTCCTTCTCCATACCTGAAAGATGTTTTGATTTGTAACCGGCAGGCAAATTTATCTTTGACTTTTCTCCACCGCAAACAAATCTTATTTCCGAAAAGCCCGAAATTGGAGCGGACTTTCCGGATTCTCGGCCGGTTGCCGAAGCAATGCAGGGCAGTCGCCACCAACAGGGCATACTTTCCCTTGTTACGTTCCCCGCACCCGGCAACCACCTCAAAAGCCCAGCATCCTTCTTCCAAACGGGATGCTTCGCCCAACATATCGTGCCATTTCCCATCTGCCGGAACTTTTCCTGTTTTATAGTTCCCCTTTCTTCCCGGACTGTTGAGTGTCCCGTTAATAAGTATGTCCTGCGCTTTGTGTTGCACATCCTCCCGATGTTTGATGGTAAGTACCGGTTGAGAATTCTCGTCGTCGCAATGCCGGATTTGCAAGTCCCCGTTTTTCTTTTCAATAGCAATCTCCCACATTGTTTTCTGATCTCCCGCAGAACGAAAAACGGATATTACCACCCCTTCTTCCGTCAACGGAGCTAACCCGATACCGATTGGAGGAGAACCGGAAATTCCATCCTCCAGAATATTGAGGGTCGAATCGATCAACTCTTCGAATGCCTGTTGTGTAGGACGCTCTCCCTGTCTGAAGTAGTTTTTCAATGTCTCCCGATTTCTTCGATTTAACATATTACAAAGTTTTCATTGATTTCCATTTCCTGTATTCCGAATCGTTCATTGATTTCCGGTGAAATAATATGATGCCGGGCCGGAATTAAAATTGCATACGGACGGGTTGAAACAACCGTATCACCCATCTCCGAATATTCCTTAAATTCATAGGTAGCCACAGCCTGCTGTCTGAAAAGTTGCACCACAGACAAACGCTTGACCTCTTTTACTAATTTGATTGCATTGATTTTATCATATAGTTGTTGTAACCTGAAAAAATGGTCAAATGCCGGAGGTTCTTCTTTATTTTGCCAGGGAGCAATTACTTGATTGATTATCCGGCGGACTATAGCTCTGAAAAATGCCCTGGATTGGTCACCCAAATGAAAATCCACTTCACATCGTACCAAAACAGGCTCATAAACCGGATTAATAGCATCGATCCTGGTAACAAAAGCAGACATCCTATTTTTAAAATAGTTTTCTACCTCCAGTAATAATTCAGGAGAAACATACGAACAGGAATTCTTGAAATTTCCTTTTCTCCTGCCGATAATAACCAACGTAACTATTCCCGGACACGGTTTTTGTCCACGTTCCGGTATTTTTGTATCCGTATTCGGCAGGCATTTTACCTTCTCCACTTCCGGAAATGCCTGCAAGGTCATCCGCTCAAAATCCCGGACGGAAACTGCCCGTTCCCGATGGGAAATAAATTCCGATACACGAATCTGTTTCGACTTCAAATCTTCTACAGGCTGCTTGTTAAAAAAAGGTGTTACCTGAGCGATAGATTCGATTCCCGGAAGATTCCCTTCCGAAACATTCAGGACAAATCCTGAAGGCAATTTTTTTGCCAATTGTACGGAATCCCGCTGAACTTTAACCGCATGGGTATATATTTTATTTATCTCGGAAATACTTGTTTCATTTTGTGTAATGCCGACCCTCAACCACATCATTCCATTTTCATCTAAAAATCCTGTTGAAGGGATATCCGGAACATATAACTTAATTCCTCCGCTGACCAACAAATTTTGTGTAGTATTTTTTCGTATGGAATCGTCAGGAAGAACCTCCCAATGATAACCATCCCCCCAATACCACCTGACACGAGGAAGCCTCTCCGCAGAAATTTCCTCTTTCTGTGGTAAGAAATCGATAAAAAGATTAACGAATTCATCTCCTTTTATATTTTTCAAACCCAGGAAAATATTGGCATCCGTATCCAGAGAGTAAACAAACGGCAACGGTTTATTCTCTTTTCCAGGATATATTTGTCTTTCCCCTAAAGGATAAATATGGGCTACCGATGAATTTCCGGCACTGAAATGCAATCTGAAATCAATTTCTTCCAATGAATCGTATGAAAGGGTGATCCGTTCAACCAACGGCATGACAGGAGGATTGAGTAAATTTGTTTTCTTTTTAAGCAATGCCTTTTTTATCATTTGTTCGGAAAAAAGTTGCCGGTATCGTTTTTCTCCGAATCCCATTTCCGGGGACTCCATCACAAAACTGAAAAAGCCGGATTTGGAATGGATATTGTATTGATAATCTTTTTCCAATATATTCAAGGGTTTCATATCTTCCAACAACACGCCACGCAAAATACTTTCCTCCGATAGTTTGTATTGGGATTCCGGATTTCCTTCTTTATCTTTTATCATGGTTGAAAACAGGAAAAAGTACCTGGAATTATCTGTTTCTTTCCATTTGTAATCGGATAAATACCTGGCTTTTAACTTGAAAGAACGGTTATTAATGCCATTTTTGTAGCCCTGATAATAAGAAAACAGGCCGCCATCGTCACTCGGTAATTGCCTCCACCTGATTCGCACATCAACTGTTTGAACATTCTTCGATGACATTTCATAATTACCGATAGCAAACCATGCTCCACGTTCCGTATTAATTCCGAAAGGAGCAAAGGGGAGAGCATTATCAACCTTTCCTAATTCGTTATAAAACAAAATATTGTTTATTCCCTCCACTCGTGTCCTGATTGTTATTCCTGAGATCAGAAATTCTCTCAACCAGTAGTAAGGAAATAGCCAGGCATTGCGGTTGAGATAAACTCTGAGAGTAGGAAAGACAGATTCTCTTCCGTGTGTTTCCATACGACAGGCGGTTGTTTCCGGGAAATTATCACGAAGTTCAAATTTTAGAATCAATGTCCGGTTGGATTTATTTCCGGAAATACTTTTATCTCCTTCTATACTATACTTGTCAATGGATTTCCATCCTTCCGGAGTACTTATTTCAAGATAAAAAATATCACCAAATATCCTGAATAAAGTCAAGACTTTCATCTTTTTCCAGGATGTGAGGCCCCCCTTTCCGGCTTCTTTCCAAGCCAACCGGACAATATTCCGTTTGTACTCCATACCCCCTAACCCGGTCTGTCCGATGTCGAAACCAATTGTCACGTGACGTTTTCCTTCGCGCAACAATAAAGACGGAGACGTGATGCTGAGTCCCAGCGATTGTTTTTTCCCTATGTTACCGTTTTCTCCGAAAAGCATTCCTTTAATTTTACCATCATTTAATAAATCTTTCATTTTCAGGGCAGTCGGAATATGCAATGAACCGGCCGGATAAATATCCGGATTTTTCTCAGAATGAAATGAAAAAGCTTTTACTATGGAAGCATCCGTCACATAAATGGATTCAGCAGTCCGGTAGAAAATTTTATTTTCAGGACCGGCTTCATCAAAAGTAAATCCGGTTCCTTTCGGAATATGCACATGTCCGGTGGAATTTTTATTAAAAGTAATCCAAGCATTATCCGGATATGGAGCCGGAGAAGAAATTTTCAACAAATCATTGATATACCAAGATGCATAATCATTCCAACGTTCGTTGAACAATCCTGTAATATGATGCAATTGATACAGAAATGTGTACAGGAGCGCTTGTGAAGGTTCCATATTTCCATTAAAAATTACTTCTCCATGGTTGTCCATGATTTTTTTGATTTCTGTCAGGAACTGATCAAAGTACTCCTTTTGACTACCTTCCGGATCATAATACCGAATCGATTCTGCAATCACTTCAGCTTGTCTCAGAAGCGATTCCATACGATTATCTACTACTGAGAAAGGGTTTACCGAATCGATACGCCGTTGCCTGTCCGATTGGCTCAATCCATCTTTCATAGGTTCGTCCCCTCTTTAAAGTAAAACGGATACACCATATTACTCCTGTTATTTGTCCGGCGTATCCTGTAATCAATATTGATCCATAAAATGCCCTCCTGTTTATCTTTTGTTTCCAGAAGAACTTTTTCCACTTCTATCCGAGGCTCAAAATGCAAGATCGCTTGTTCGATACAATCAATTATCAGCGTTTCAGTCGAGAGATTCAACTCTTCAAATACCCATTGCCGGATGTTGCATCCATAATCGAAACGAAACATCCGTTCGCCCGGAACCGTAGAAAGAAGAATCTGAAGACTTTGCCTGATATCTTCTTCCGAATCGACCATTTCGACTCCCTTCCCTTTGATAAACCGGGGAGGAAACGCCCAACCGGTTCCCAAGTATGATTGCTTTTCCATATCACATCTCTTTTCTTTATCCTCCGATCATTACAGTCGGACAACCCAATACAATACTTCCACCATGAGCACAAGTATCGCCCATGCGTGCTGCCGGTTTTCCCCCGATCATTACAGTTGCCGAACCTCTGACAATCGTATCCGGAGGACCCACACAAACACACACATCGCCCATCACAGCGGCAGGTATCTTTCCTATCAATACGGTTGCAACGCCCGGACCGATTATTGGTCCTCCGACATGTGGAATAGGGGGTATCCCCGGTGTTTGCATCGGGCATGTATGCATATCTGTTATTCTTGCTGCGAAAGACATATTTTCTAAAATAAAAATTAAAAATCAATTCTCCATTAATTAATCATTACCATTGCGCCCTTTACCACGGTTTGTCCGGCTGCGGAAATCTCCGCTTTTGCAGTTCCCTTCACCGTAAGGGATGCGTTGGCATTGGCTTCAATATTGATTCCTTTCATAGACACGTTACCTTTGGCTTTAGCGTCCAAATTGGCGCCGGCATCAATTACCACATTCATTTTGGCTTTTAATGTCAGGTCTTTTGCCGATTCAATCAGAATACCACTGTCAGACATTTCGATCTTATTTTTATTCTGATCTTTCAACGTAATACTTTTATCTTTATCGCTGATTTGAATACTATTCTTCGCCGGAGTTTCAACCGTTATTGTTTTATCCTTTTCATTGAATTCCAATTTCATTTTGGATTTAGTAAAAATCGACCGAATATCGTTCTCTTTCGTCAATTCATAGGGAGGCTTTTGTTTGCTACTGTACAGACTTCCCAGAATAACGGCATGGCAAGGGTCGTTGTTAAAGAAACCCAGTATCACTTCGTCCCCGATATCAGGGATAAAGAAGGCTCCGTAAGAACTACTCGCCCAGAAATTACCCAGGCGGGCCCAAACCGCATTTACGGTTCCACCCACTAAGGGAATTTCCACCTGTATTTTGTTTTCTCCTGTCGGATCTCCATCCAGTTTCTTTACCTTACCGACATACAAACCTTGTATACCAGGTAATAAACCGGAAGCAGAAGGAGCCATCACATCTGTATTCTCGGTAATATTTTGCAAAGAAATACCGAATCCGACTACAGTTACCCAGTCTCCACCTTTAATCTCGTGCTCTACCCAACCAATGAAAGCATTGCCGTTAAAACGTTTGCCAAATCCCTCCAATTCGATGGTATCTCCGGGAAGCGCCTTATGATTTCCCGGGAATTTGCAATATCCCTGAATCCTGGACAGTCCGGTTTTCAGAAGTCGGGCATCCGCCCACGATTGTAAAAACGGTTCTCCGGCACAAAATTGGGTCTGACAAATATATTTCTCTCCTCCTGCTGCTTCGGACAAATCATCCGTGGTATCCGTTCCCTGTTTATTCAAAGAAGGTTTACTCCCTTCTACCGATATGACTTTTTGGACAGACGAATCCCATGCCACAGCTTTCATCCCGGACTGTTGCATATTTACACATAATTCTCCCCGGAATTCTATAACATCCGTTCCGTATGTCACTTTCAGTTTGGGAGAAGCGTTGACTTCCGGCTTTTTGACTTTGATGTTTTTACCTTCGGTCGTAACAATCAATCCGTTGGCATCCGCCCGGGAGAGAATAAAATCCCAATCGGTACAATAATACTGTACTAATTCATTGTGTTTGAAGTTTGTAGTATCGACGGAAGCATTCAGACCGGAATAGCTCCCGAGGATTTCCATCATTGCCTCACTGTCCTTTTTCTTTTCAAAAATTTTGTTTTTGCGGGCCTGGGTAGCAGGGAAAGCGTAATCACGACATTCAATCTGAAGAGAAGATTCATTTCCTTCCAATATAACAAAACGATGGGTGATGACATTTCCTTCAAAAATAGGATTTTCATTTTCTCCATATCCTGCTTCAATACGTATTTTCTTTCCGGGGGCAAGAGCATTGTCATCACTTTCGGAAACTTCTCCTTTGGGCATATTTCCCGAATCAAAAACAAGGGTAGCCCTCCCTATCCGGTTTACTTCCTTATATATGATGAGGGAGATCAATCCGAAAAGTGAGGTTTTTAAGGGATTCCCATCGCTGAAAACTGATATACGAACAGGACCCTCGGAATTTTTATTAGGTGAATCAGCCATTTTCGTGTCTTATTAGTGGTGGAAACATCAATTGTGTACCGGGTTTAACATATCTGAAACCGCTTAACCCGTTGTACCGGGCAACATCCCGGCAATAAGAAGGATCTCCATAGATTTCATTGCACCAGAAGGGGATACTTTCTCCGGATTTCAATGTGATAATCCGGGAAAGGTCGGGAGAACAGAGATTCATTTTCAATGTTTGCGAAAGTTTATCCATATATCCGGTAATTGTTACCGAGATTTTTACCCGTAACGGAGTTCCGTTTGGAGAAAACAGGGAATAGTCGTAGGAAAGAGACGACATCCTTCCTTTATACAGAAAACAACCCCAATTTACATACAGGTAATTAGGCTCATGAACGTCTCCATCCAGATTATATGCTACTTCTTCAAACAAATCTATCATTTCTATAATACCTTGCTTGGAAGGAATAACACCGGTCGAATCAAAAATAAAATCGAAAGTCAAGTTAGAGCCTGCATATACATCAAACTTTTTATTATTTCCCAATGAACCTATTCTTTTGTCTTTGGTGTATGATACCCCCTTGGTATATTTCAGGGTAGAGGGGTTAACCTGCAGTTCAATTTCTTTTGAAAGTGTCTTGAATTTCCCATCTTTGAACCCTTTAATTTTCATTTTAACTAAAGCACTCATCTTATCGTTCTTTTTTTCTTTTATTCCGGAATTGACATGAGCTCTCCATTTCCCGGACAAGTAGTTGCTTTAATTGACGTAATAATTTGTCCGTTACGAAAATCTCCTGTTGTATATTCCTCTCTATCGTTGTTTTAACCTGTATTTCTTTAATTATAATAGCCATTATTGACCTCTTTTTAGTGTTGAATATGATAATTCCAGCGATTCTATCGCCACTTCATTTTTTTCGGCATCAAAACCTTCCACATTCCATTTAACAGGATAAGCATTTGCACATGTCCAATAATACATCGGATCACCATCTTCATTCAGCAGGGTAATGATCACATTTCGTGTCTGAACAGGTTTTTCAAAAGTATTTTCGAGTATCTCTTTTATCCAATTCCCCAAATTGTTTTCAATGGGCATCATAGCTCTTTTTAAAATCAGATTCCCATGCTTAACTTGTTTTGGAAGTTTGTATTCAAAATTGTTGACACCTCCTTCTTTTACACTTTCAAATTCCATTTCCGTATCTAAACCCAAAACACTTTTAAATGCAACCTCTCCAATGGGAGGATTTCCCTGAAATTTTACGTTAAAATAAAATACAACGGGAAGAAACCAGTCCATATTAAAAAAATTCAAGCATTGAGAGTTGAGAATGGTTTCTTTTCCATCCTCAACCCTTCAATTTTAATTTTCAACTGATTGTAATTCCTTCATGAGCAATCTCCAATGTTTCGACAGCAACTTCGTTACCGTCGGACTTCATATCTGTTCCGGTAATTTTGGTCGGCCAGGCATTTTTGAGCGTCCAGGTCTGTACCGCAGCACCTTCTTGGTCCAATAGACTGATCGTTACCGTCAAACGTTCAATCGTGTTCATTTTTATTTTGCTGAACCAATCCCAATAGGATTTATCGTCTTTGAAAACACCTTTTTTCAAGGTCACATTACTTGATTTTTTAATCCCGGGCATTTTTATTGTTGAAAATTCCTTACTGTTCCCATGCCTGTATTCAATCACCTGGGCCTCAATATCCAACCCCGAAACTTCCTGAAAAGCTCCTTCTTTATCGCCTATTTTTACCTGAAAATAAAATTTAGGTAAGGGCCATACACTATCTTGTTTTTCTCCTGCCATGACTTTTGGATTTTAAATTTTACATAATAAAAATATTCTCAACTTTTTTGCATTTGTTGCTGGAATGTAATTTCAATGAATTCAGCCGGACGGGTAATTGCGACCAATACCGTCACACGCATGATTCCTTCCAGTATATCCTCCGGTGTCATCGTTTCTCCCAATCCGACATGGACACTGTAAGCATCTTCAGGAACCGCGCCGGCCAAACCTCCCCGTTTCCAGATTCCATTCAGAAAATTACCTATCATA
>JAITTA010000135.1 GCA_031287395.1 Dysgonamonadaceae bacterium
AGTTCGGACACCTCCGATGTGCAATGGGCCCGTTGGACTCGGGGCAAATCTGACTCTTACTTTTTGCTGTGACATAAGTGGTCTGTTTACTGAAATTTTCGCAAAAATACGCATATTTATTATTTTTTTAGTACTTTTCGGCAAAATTCAATGGTTTACATGGATAATAAGTCATTTAAATTGTCGGCTTACGTGTTTTTCATACTCGTTGCTCTGTTGATCATCGTGCTGTTTCCGCGTGAAGGCCGGTTTCGTTATTCTTTTAGTGAAGGTAAGCCCTGGAAGTATGGGCTGGTTACCGCTCCATTCGATTTTCCCGTTTTTAAGCCTGTGGAAGAATTAAAACGGGAACAGGATAGTGTATTAATGGATTTTCGGCCTTATTTTCATAAGAATGAAGAAACCGCAGATTCCCGGATTGAAAAGTTTGAAGATGATTACAGGCAAAAATGGGATGGGATTTACGTGAATTATGTGACAGGAATTTTACGTCGGTTATACAATGATGGAATTTTATTGGTAGATGATTATAATTTTCTCAAAGACAACCGGTATGATCAATTTAAGATTTTTGATGAGGGTAATGTTGCCGTCAGTCATTCTGTTAAAGAGGTTCATACGGTAAAATCAGCTTATTCATTTATTTTTGAAAACAGTCCTGCTTATCTGAATCAACAGATTCTTCGATCCGGAAATCTGAACACTTACCTGACCGAGAATCTGAAATATGATGCCGAAACTTCCGAAAAAGTAAAAAGTGAGATACTCCATAGGATATCTCCTTCGAATGGAATGGTTCAGGCTGGGGAGAGAATTGTCGACAGAGGGGAAATTATCGATAAGAAAACATTTGATATTTTATCTTCACTCAAGCAGGTTTTCGAAGAACGGACAGGAAGTGTGAACCAACAGATCCGTTATATGATTGGGATTGTTATTCTGGTAACCGGTTTGATGGCATGTTTCCTGTTTTTCCTGCATTTTTTCCGGTCAAATATTTACCACAGGCGTAAGCATATCATTTTTATGTTGTCGTTGGTTGTGGGTTTTACTCTGTTGACGGAAATGTGTATCAGATTCCAGTTGTTCAATATTTATATTATCCCGTTTGCCATCATTCCATTGGCTATCCGGACATTTTTTGATTCCCGGACGGCGCAAATGACTCATAATATTACGGTTTTGATGTGTTCATTGATGGTGCCCTTTCCTTTCGAGTTTATTATCCTGCAATTCATGACCTGTATGATGGTCATATTCATACTGAAGGATCTTACTAAACGTTCCCAGTTGATTCAGTGTTCCTTCTATGTGTTGATGACTTATATTGTTGTATATGTAGGACTTGTGATGATCCAGGAAGGAGATTGGACCAAAATTAACTGGAGGATGTTTACTTATTTTGGAATCAATTTTGTATTCCTGATGTTTACTTATTCTTTCATTTATATTATAGAGAAGATTTTTGGTTATATTTCCAATGTGACGTTAGTAGAGTTATCGGATATCAATACTCCGATTTTGAGGGAATTATCTGAAAAATGTCCGGGGACGTTCCAGCATTCGCTGCAAGTTTCGATGTTGGGAACAGCGGTTGCCAATAAAGTGCGGGCCAATCCTCAATTGATCCGTACGGGGGCATTGTATCATGATATAGGAAAAATGGTCAATCCTGCTTTTTTTATTGAGAATCAGGTTGGAGGGATTAATCCTCACGACCGGTTGGATTTTGAAGAGAGCGCGAAGATCATCATCAGTCATGTCGAAGAAGGTGTTAAAATTGCCAGGAAAAACAACCTGCCGGTTATGATTATCGATTTTATCCGCACACACCACGGAAGAGGAAAAACGAAATATTTTTATAACTCCTACAAAAATAAGTACCCTGATAAACCGGTTGATGAGGCTGCGTTCACTTATCCCGGGCCGAATCCTTATACCAAAGAAACGGCTATCCTGATGATGGCTGATTCGGTGGAAGCGGCTTCCCGTAGCCTCAAAGAATATACCGAGGAGACCATTTCCGATCTGGTGAATAAAATCATTGATTCCCAAATACGGGATGGTTTACTGGCCCGTGTTCCGTTGACTTTTCAGAATATAACCGATATCAAGGAAATATTTATCGATAAATTGGCAACAATGTATCATTCACGGATTAGTTACCCGGATTTGAAGGAGAATATGAAGTAAGTTCTTCCAACAATCCGTCGCAGGCGTCTTCCAGTAAATCCAGTACCAGTTCAAAGCCGTTTGAACCTCCGTAATAAGGGTCGGGAACATGATCATTTGCATGTTTCCTGCAATAATCGGTCATTCTGCGAATTTTTTGTTGTGATTCCGGATCCGGTGCCTTCTGCATCAGATGGCGAATATTGGAATCGTCCATTCCGATAATCAGATCGAATTCAAAAAAATCATCGTATTTCAACGGTCTTGAACGAGAAGTCAGTTTATATCCCCTGCATGCGGCATGTACTTGCATCCGTTGATCGGGTAATTCTCCTTCATGATAACCGGTTATTCCGGCCGAATCAATTTCAATCAAATTTTCCAGTCCGGCTTCTTTTACTTTCTTTTTCATGATCCCTTCTGCAGCCGGCGAACGGCAGATGTTGCCGAGACAAACGAACAGTAATTTTTTATTTTCCATTTAGTCGTTCTTTCTCAGTAACTTTTCCAGCAAGTCGTTCTTTTCCTGTTCGGTTTTCAACAAACGTTCCATCATTTCTATAAGTTTATCTATTTGATTTATAGTTAGTTGATATTACGACCGTGATGAACTGTCGGCGAAAATCTTTCATTCATAATACCCGATATTTATTTTGTTAATAACATGCCCACAAATATAAATAAAATATCGGTACACGAAGAAGATATAAGGGAATATCTCTTGGAGTTAATTGCGGGAAAAATTTTTATTCCTAAGGATTGATCACACGGGATCGACATCGTACTGTACGATGACATGCTTATACTGTACATTTGACAATATCTGTGAACGAACATTTTCCAATATTTCGTGCAAAGTATTAAGTGAAGCCGAAATTTCTATTTTCAGTAAAATTTTCTGTATATGAAATGATTGAATCCGGCTTACCGGGGGTCTATCCGGTCCCATGACGCGATTACCGAGCGCTTCCCGGAGTAGATGACCGTATTCCGATGCTATTGTTTTCAGTAGTTCTTCGTTTTTATGTTTCAGGTTGATGTTAATAAGCCTGTAAAACGGCGGATAATGAAAGAATTGCCGTTCTTCGATTTGCATTTCATACATACCGGTGTAGTTGTGATTGATTACCATTTGGATCAGCGGATGTTCCGGATGAGAAGTTTGTAATACGACTTCGCCTTGTTTTTTGCGGCGTCCGGCTCGTCCGGATACTTGCGACATGAGTTGATATGCCCGTTCATACGCTCTGAAATCGGGGAAATTCATCAAGGAATCGGCGTTAAGAATACCGACAAGGCTTACTTTCTCAAAATCGAGTCCTTTTGAGATCATTTGTGTTCCGATTAGAATTTGGGTTTTTCCGTGCTCAAACCGGGAGATGATTTCTTCGAATGATTTTTTATTTTTGGTGGTATCGGCATCCATCCGGTCGATTTTAGTATCGGGAAAGAGTTGCAGGATTTCTTCTTCCACTTTCTCGGTACCGAATCCCTGTGGTTTTAAGTCTTTATTACCACACTCCGGACATTCGGACGGGATAGGATAAGTACTACCGCAATAATGACAAGTGAGCTGATTAAACCGTTTATGATAAGTGAGGCTTACATCGCAAAACCGGCATTTGGGAATCCGGTCACATATTTTGCAGACTACCATAGGAGCGAACCCTCGGCGATTTTGAAAAAGCAGGATTTGTTCTCCGTTATTTAATGTCTGTTGCATTTTTTCGATCAATACCGGTGAGAAAAGAGATTTCATCCGTTTTTTCCTCCGGAGTTCCTTTGTATTAACCGGAATGATAACAGGTAATTCCGTATCCTCAAACCGTTTGTTCAATCCGGCATAACCGTATTTCCCGATTTGCGCGTTAAAATAAGATTCTATAGACGGAGTGGCGCTTCCCAGTACCACTTTTGCAGAGTGCATTGTTGCCAGTACGATAGCGGCGTTTCGTGCGTGGTAACGTGGGGCCGGATCTTGTTGTTTATAACTCGGTTCATGTTCTTCGTCCACAATGATTAAACCCAGATCTCTGAAAGGCAGGAAAATGGAAGACCGTACACCCAGAATAATCTGGTAACCTTCGTCATTCAACAGGTTGTTCCAAATTTCCACCCGTTCGTTGTCATTGATTTTTGAATGATAAACGCCTAATTTATCTCCGAAAAAACGTTTCAAACGAGTGGTGATTTGTGCGGTCAAAGCAATTTCCGGAAGTAGAATGAGCGCCTGTCTGTTGAGTTTCAGTGTTTCTGAGATCAGATGGGTATAAATTTCCGTTTTTCCGGCCGAAGTGACTCCATGAAGCAAGCAAACATCCTTTTCCCTGAAGCTCTGAATAATATGGGTATAAGTTTCCTGTTGGAGCGGATTGAGTTTATTCAACGGCAAAATTTCGTGTTTGTAAGTCTCTAACCGGCTGATCTCTTTTTCATAAGTTTCGAAAATATTTTTTTCGATAAGACCGGAAAGAATGGCATCGTTTGAACCGCTTTTAGATAATAATTCTTTTTTGGGAATTTCGATTTTACGTGTTCCTGTATCTTTTTTTTGTTCAGATCCGGAATTCGGATCCGGAATTTTTGAGTACTCGATAAATGCCAGCAAGAGTTGCTCCTGCCTTACTGCACGTTTGACCAGATCAAAAGCTTCGGATAAGTTTTTCTTGTCGTTATATTTCAGAGAAAACCGGACAAATATTTCTTTTTTCCGCCTGTAATTTGTGGTGCTTTCGGTCCTGAATCCAGAGGGGAGGACTGCTTTGTAAACTTCTCCCAGTTTACAAAGATAATATTGTGAAAGCCACTCCCAGAACCGTAGTTGAGGTCTTCTCAATACAGGTTTATCGCTTTCGACTGCCAGAACAGGTTTGATCTCAAACAATGAGTCGGGTTTTATCTGGTGGATATAAGTAACGATACCCGAATAATGTTTGTTTTTACCGAATTCAACAAGTACCATGATACCGGGCATTACCTGTTTTTCCATTTCCCGGGGAACGGAATAAGTATATGTATCGGCTAGAGGTACGGGTAAAACAACTTCGACAAACATCAGAAAAAATAAGAGGCTGTGACAGACCAGGTCTTCGTTTTTAAATCATAATATTTTGAACTGTAATCGTCGGTAAGAGCAAGTTGGTAATTTGCTCCTACCTGAAGATGCCTGAATATTTCAAATCCAAAACCGAAATTTAACCCGGCTCCGAAAGTTTTGTATCGGATCTGTTCGGTGATTTTCGCAATAGAGAAATGATCACCTGATATTTTGAAACCGGCATAAGGCCCGGCTGTTCCATATATTCCGAGGAAATCTCCCAGTCCGATTTTATATTTCAGGTTCAGAGGGACATTGATCGATTTGGTTTGAATAGTTTTCCGGTCGAGTTTAAATCCTTGTTGGGAATACAAAACAGCCATGTTCAAACCAAAACCCGTAATCGATGAAAATTCTATAACAGGTCCGGCCTGGAATCCGGTGAAATTACCGGAATTCAGGGTTTCACAACTAAATGAAGCCTCCGACAGATTCACCCCTGCTTTTATTCCCCAACGGATGGAATGAACCGGCAGGATTACCAGAAAACACAAACATACGGTGATAGGGATGCTCTTGTTCATAATGATGCGAATTACTTTAATTTCAACGAAATGTTTTGATCCTTATTTTGTATTCAAACCGTATTTTTTCCGGAAGTATTCCAGGAAATCGTTATCCAATTCTATTTGGAAAATATAATCCGTATTATTCGTACGGATGGTGAATCCGGCTTCCAGATGAGTTATTTTTCCTCTCCAACGTTCATTTTCGGAAGTCATTACATGGTTTTTCTGGGAAAAAACGAGCTGCCGGGCCTGATCGAAATTGTCGAACATCCATTGAACGGTTTTATCTGATAGGACACGTCGCCACGAATCGTCGGCAATCATATCGATTCTTGAACAAACACTGTGTTGCAGGCAATCATGGAAAAATTCCGCCGATTCCGGGACATTGTAAATGTTATCCTGATTATTGTTCATTATCAATTTGTTTTATTATGAAGACATATATGATATGCCCCTACACGATTTTTTTCGGATTTTTATTGATAAAATCTTTCCAGCTTTTGTAATTGTCTTCTTTGACAGGATTGTTACTTTGGAAAAAATGGCAAAGAGCGGCCGCCAATCCATCGGTAGCATCCAATTGAGGCAACATTTGTTCTTCCGAAATTTTCAGATAGCGTTGTAACATGGCCGCAACCTGTTCTTTGGAAGCGCGTCCGTTTCCGGTTATTGACATTTTTATTTTCAAAGGAGCATATTCAAAAATTGGAATATCGCGCGACAAGGCGGCGGCCATGGCAACACCTTGAGCACGTCCGAGTTTGAGCATACTCTGGACGTTTTTTCCGAAGAAAGGAGCTTCAATAGCCAATTCATCGGGCAGATACTCTTCAATCAGGTTGATCACACGTTCGAAAATTCTCCTCAAGCGCAGGTAATGATCATCGTATTTCCCCAGTACAAGGACTCCCATAGCCATTACCGATGGCTTGTTGTCGATTACTTTCAACAATCCATAACCCATTACATTGGTTCCGGGGTCAATTCCCAGTATTATTTTTTCCTTTATCATTTTTTGAAATCCAAAAAAACTTT
>JAITTA010000194.1 GCA_031287395.1 Dysgonamonadaceae bacterium
CAATTTGAAAATTATTACCGACTATGCTGTCAAAGCAAGTAAAATCCCTATTATTGGAGAAACGGGAATGGAAAGTGTTTCCGACCCGGCTTATTTTACGGAAATTTTATATCCTGTTATCAGTAAATATAAAGTAGCTTCCGTTTTACTTTGGAGAAATGCTTGGGAACCGGATATAAAGGCGCATCATTACTATGTCCCGTTCCCGGGGCATCCGGCTTGTGATGATTTTCGTGAGTTTGTAAATAAACCGGATATTTTAATGAGTAAAGATATTCCCAGATAAATGAAGAAAATGATAGACCTCATCGAACGAAAAAAGGCTCTTTTTGAAAAACAGGAGAATTTACTCTCCCGTATCAATATACCGGAAAAGGAAAACAATGGAATTTATATACGCTATAAAAATCCGGTATTGACACGCGAACATGTACCTCTATGCTGGAGGTATGATTTCAATCCGGCGACGAATCCATACCTTATGGAGCGTATTGGAGTGAATGCCGCCATGAATTCCGGAGCCTTAAAATGGGAAGGAAAGTATATTTTAGCGGTCAGGGTGGAAGGACTGGACCGGAAATCATTTTTTGCAATTGCAGAAAGTCCGAATGGGATCGATAATTTCCGTTTTTGGGAGTATCCTGTAGTGATGCCTGAAACGGACGAACCGGATACTAATATTTACGATATGCGTTTAACGGCTCACGAGGACGGATATATTTATGGGCTTTTTTGTGCTGAACGGAAAAATCCGGATGCTCCGGCTGGAGACTTGTCGTCCGCTCTTGCATTTGCAGGAATTGCACGTACGAAAGACCTGATTCACTGGGAACGTTTTCCCGATCTGAAATCAAAAAGCCAACAACGGAATGTCGTGCTTCATCCGGAATTTGTGAATGGAAAATATGCTTTGTACACTCGTCCTCAAGATGGATTTATTCATGCCGGAAATGGCGGTGGAATCGGATGGGTATTGGTTGACGATATCCGTAATGCGGAAATTAAAGAAGAAAAAATTATTGACAGGAGGTATTATCATACGATCAAAGAAGTAAAAAACGGGGAAGGGCCTCATCCGATTAAAACGGGGAAGGGCTGGTTGCATCTGGCTCACGGGGTACGTGCCTGTGCCGCAGGATTACGATATGTTTTGTATCTTTACATGACCTCGTTGGAAGATCCTTCCGTGTTGATTGCCGAACCTTCAGGATATTTTATGGCTCCTGTAGGAGAAGAACGTATCGGGGATGTTTCCAATGTATTGTTTTCCAATGGTTGGATAGCCGATGAAGACGGCAAGGTGTTTATTTATTATGCTTCTTCCGATACCCGGATGCATGTGGCGACATCTACGATTGAACAATTGATCGATTATTGTATGAATACGCCGAGAGATGGACTCTGTTCGGTGGCTTCCGTAAAGGAAATAATTTCGTTGATTGACAGGAACAAATATTATTTTAATTCTATTTGATAATGGCGGAAAAGATCAAACTAAGGGAAACAGTCGGCTATGGACTGGGCGATGCGGCCTCTTCCATGTTCTGGAAGTTATTTGGGACGTATATGCTTTTTTTCTATACCGATGTGTTTGGGATTCCTGCCGCTGTTGCCGGGACGATGTTTTTGGCGACCCGGATTTGGGATACTTTGTTCGATCCGGTGGTGGGAGTGATATGCGACCGAACTCAAACCCGATGGGGTAAGTTCCGTCCGTACATTCTCTGGATGGCGATTCCTTTCGGAATAATGGGAGTCCTGACATTTACCGTTCCCGGTTTGAGTTTAACAGGCCGGATCATTTACGCCTACATTACCTATTCGTTGATGATGATGATCTATTCCCTGATCAATGTGCCTTATGCCTCTTTATTGGGAGTTATTTCGAGCGATCCTAAAATACGGACGAAATTATCTTCCTACCGGATGATTTTTGCTTTTTCCGGAAGTATTCTGGTTTTGGTTCTGGTAGATCCTTTGGTCGGTTTTTTCAGTGGTTCCGGGGGAAATGCCGGCCTGGCGAGGGGATGGTCATTGTCCGTGATGGTTTTTGCCGTCATTGCGATTCTTTTTTTTCTGGGATGTTTCTTTTGGACTAAAGAACGGGTGAAGCCTATCCGGGAGGGGAAAAACAGTTTTAGGGAAGATGTGAGAGATTTGTGGCGAAATCGTCCCTGGTGGATACTTCTGGGAGCCGGAATCGCAGCATTGATTTTTAATTCCATTCGCGACGGGGCGGCTGTCTATTATTTCAAATATTATGTGCAGGAAAGTGAGGTTTTTCATTTTGGATTCATTCATACTTCTTTTACTTTAACCACCATATTCCTGGTTTTGGGACAAGCTGCCAATATCTTGGGAATTCTTTTTGTAACTCCCGTTTCAAATCGTATTGGAAAGAAAAGAACGTATCTTGCATCGATGGTATTGGCTACTGTTTTCAGTCTTGCATTTTATACATTAGGAAAAGGAGATGTCGTTTGGATGATGGTATTGCAGGTTTTAATCAGTATGTGCGCCGGAAGTATATTTCCTCTTTTGTGGTCGATGTATGCGGATATTGCGGATTATTCGGAGTGGAAGACCGGTCGGCGTGCAACCGGCTTGATTTTTTCTTCCTCCTCCATGTCGCAGAAATTCGGATGGGCATTGGGAGGCGCTTTAGCCGGGTGGTTACTTGGGTTTTACGGTTTTAAAGCCAATGTGGAGCAAACAGAAATAGCTCAGCATGGTATCCGGTTGATGGTCAGTTTTCTACCGGCGATTGGAACCGTTTTGTCGGTTATTTTTATTTCAATGTATCCGTTATCGGAAGTTGAACTTGCAAAGATTACCGGAGAATTGGAGGAAAAAAGAAAGGATTAAATAGATATAAGCTTTAAATAGAATGAAAAAAATATTTTTGTTGATACCGGCAATGATGTTATTGACGGCTTGCATGGGAAATCAAAAAGGGCATGTGTATAATGTGATGGATTTTGGAGCGAAAAATGACGGAAAGACTATTTCTACGAAACAAATCCAGGATGCGATAGACAAATGCGCCATGAATGGGGGAGGGCAGGTGCTGCTTCCCAAGGGAGAGTATCTTACCGGAACATTGAATCTGAAATCAAATATTGATTTTCATTTCGAACAGGGGTCTGTGTTGGTTGCAACGACCGATTTAAGCCATTATCAGATACATAATGAACATCCGGCAGGTATTTTTTATACCGAAAAGGCGGATAATGTCTCCATTACGGGAAACGGTAAAATTTTTGGCCGGGGAATGGAATTTATGTATGCGGACAGCGCTAAAGTCATCGGGCCGGACGATAAACAATATACCCGTCAGGGACAGGATTTCAGAAAGGTAAAAGAAGGATTGGGAGATGGGCCGGTTTATCCTAAAGATCGTTTCCACCAGATGGTTGTTTTCAGTGAATGTACGAGGATCAAACTGACGGATTTCCTTTGTCTGGATGCCCCTTATTGGACTATCTTGATAGTGCATTGCGACGATATAGTGGTTCGTAACCTGACGATAAAGAACAATTTATTGATTCCGAATAACGATGGACTGGATATTATTTCGTGCAGTAACGCCAATATTTCCGATTGTAATTTCGATTGCGGAGATGATGCGCTTGTATTGGCAGGATATTCGACGCATTATGGAGATCCTGGATTTAAAAATATTTTAAAACGTTCGGAAAATATCAATGTAAACAACTGTATTTTCCGTTCCCGTTCCAGTGCTATCCGTATTGGAGGTTGGGATCAGAATCACATGTCTAATTATAACTTCAGCAATATTGCCATTTATGATTCCAACCGGGGAATCAACATTGGAGTGGGAGATTCCGGATCTATTCAGAATATTAATTTTACAAATTTTGTGATAGAAACTCGTCTCCACACGGGAGATTGGTGGGGGCAGGGGGATCCGATCAAGATATCTGCTATGAGAGGAGTCCCTAATAATCCGGTTGGAATCATTAAAAATATTAATTTTGTTAATATTTCATGTAAAAGTGAAAATGGAGTGATCATGTATGCTTCGGACGAAACCAAATTGCAAAATATTTGCTTTACTAATTTTCAGATGGAGCTAAGAAAAAGTCCGTTAGAGGATATTGCGGGTGGAAATCATGATTTGAGGCCGAATATCGTACCCGGGAAAGCGATTTTTAAAAGTGATATTCCTGCCGTATATATCGAAAACGGGGAAAATATTTTCTTTAATCAGGCTTGTATCTCATGGGATGGAGTCGATCGTCCGCATTATACGAACGCCATTGAAGCCGTCCATGTGAAGAACCTGCAACTATCGGGAGTTGAGGCGGTATCTTCTCCGTCAAATCCGGGCATGCCGGCTGTTTTATTGAAAAATTGCAGTGATTTTAAAATTTCGGCTCCCGGATTGAGTGTAAAAACAGTGAATTTGTAAAAAATAAATTGATGAAGAGGTTTTGTTGTAGTTTGATATTCGTATTTTTTCTGGGCGGGCAACTTTCTTTTTCTCAAATGTTATAAGTGGAGCACTAATATGAACGCCGATCATGGAATTGCTGAAAAAAGAATTATACGAAGAACTGACCGGTAATATTCTTCCTTATTGGATGAATAAGATGCAGGATAAGGAAAATGGAGGTTTCTACGGCAAGGTAGATGGAGGTGAGGCGCTTCACAGGCAAGCCGATA
This sequence comes from Dysgonamonadaceae bacterium, assembly GCA_031287395.1. Classification (GTDB taxonomy): domain Bacteria; phylum Bacteroidota; class Bacteroidia; order Bacteroidales; family Azobacteroidaceae; genus BNXB01. Next base: position 4,687 of record JAITTA010000194.1, read on the forward strand.
AAGGTGCTGTTCTGAATGCACGGATTCTTTGGACTTTTTCATCGGCTTACCGGATTTTTGAGGACCCGGTTTACCTGGATATGGCGGAACGAGCCTATCATTATATCCTGGATTATTTTCTGGATAAAGAATATGGAGGTTTATACTGGAAACTGGATTATCGTGGAAATCCGGTCAATACGAAGAAACAGACTTATGCCCAGGGTTTTGCCCTTTACGGTTTTTCCGAATTTTACAGGGCTACCGGCAGGCCGGAAGCTTTGGAAATCGCAAAGCAATTTTTTTACTTGGTGGAAAAACAGGCTTATGATCCGGTAAAAGGAGGTTATTTTGAGGCTTTTACGCGTGATTGGCAACCGATAGAAGATATGCGGCTAAGTACGAAAGATGCAAATGAAAAAAAAACAATGAATACTCATTTGCACCTACTGGAACCTTACACTAATTTGTTGAGAATCTGGCAAAATCCGGAAGTAAGATTAGCGCAACAGAAACTAATCCGGATATTTACCGGTAAGATTTTAAATCGTCAGACCGGTCATCTGGGTTTATTTTTTGATGAAAACTGGATCTCACAATCGGGACTTATTTCTTACGGGCACGACATCGAATCGTCCTGGCTTTTGTATGAAGCCGCCGAAGCGCTTGGAGAGTCTTCTTTGACTGAGGAAATCAGGCAAAAGTCGTTAGCCGTTGTGGAAGCCGCCTTGGAAGGGTTGCAACCCGACGGAAGCCTTATTTACGAATCCGACGGAGAACATGATGACACCGACCGGCATTGGTGGGTACAGGCAGAGACTGTCGTCGGATTAGTTTATGCATACAGGAATTCGGGAGATGAAAAATATTTGAATAAAGCAAAAGATTGTTGGAAATATATTCAAAAACACCTGACTGACAGGAAATCCGGAGAATGGTATTGGAGCGTGGACGCACACGGAAAACGAAATTCCAGAGATGATAAAGCAGGATTTTGGAAATGTCCGTATCATAATAGTCGAATGTGTATGGAAATTTGTACTTTTGTAAATTAACTCTAATTTCTGAATGCCTATGAAACGACGTGATTTTTTGACGAATTCCGCATTATTGGGAGCCGGGATCCCATTAGGAATGTCGTCTGTAGCTTTGACTTCCTGTAGTAATAAGGAGAATACCCGGAAAGTAAAAACTTTCACTACGGAAGAGTTGGGAATGTATTCTTTTGTTGATGTAGCTCCGGATGGAAAACCGTTGAAAGCGGCTTTAGTAGGCTGTGGCGACCGGGGAACAGGCGCTGCTACCCAGTTTCTCAAATCCGGGCCGAATGTTTCTATTATAGCTTTGGCCGATGTGTTGAAAGACCGACAGGATCGTTGCCTGGAAGTCTTGAAGGAAAAGGGGAATGAAGTTCCGGAAGCAAATTGTTTTATTGGTTTCGATTCTTACAAAAAGGTGCTGGAAATGCCGGATATCGATGTGGTATTGCTTTGTACGCCGACTCATTTCAGGCCGGAACACTTCAAAGCTGCTGTGGAAGCCGGAAAACATATTTTTATGGAAAAGCCTTGTGCTGTGGATCCTACCGGAATCCGTACGGTAATAGCCGCTTCCAAAGTGGCAACAACGAAAGGACTTACGGTTGTAACCGGAAATCAGCGGCGGCACCGTCGCGATTATTGGGAAGCGTACATACAGGTCAGGAATGGTATCATCGGAGATATTGTTTCCGCATCTGCGCATTGGGACCAGGGAGCCTGGTGGAATAAGCGTAAACGTCCCGAATGGAGCGACATGGAGTATTGTATCCGGAATTGGTTTAATATCAAATGGTTGAGTGGAGATCACCTGCTCGATCAGGCCATTCATAACATCGATGTCGTTACCTGGTTTACCGGGATGCGTCCGGTAAGAGCTGTCGGTTTTGGAGGAAGGGCGCAACGTCTGACCGGAGATATCTACGATTTTTTCAGTGTGGATTATTACTACGAGAATAATAAACGGATGCTGACTACCGCACGGCAAATCGACGGTTGCGACGGGAATGTATCCGAGCAGGTTTTTGGTACGGAAGGGGTCGCTTTGTTGAATGACCGGGGAGATATTTCTATTGTGGACTATCAGGGAAATATCCTTTGGAAGTACGATTATGAAGCCAAGCCGGTTAAGAATCCGTACGATCAGGAACACGTTCACTTTGTAGAATCCATCCGCCTGGATAAAAAAATAAACCAGTCGGAAGATTTGGCTTACTCGACTTTGATTGCAATTCAGGGTCGCGAAGCAGCCTATACCGGAAAAGCAATCACCTGGGATGAAATTATGGCTTCCAATCTCCGTTATGGGCCGGAAACCTACGAATTTGGTCCATTACCCGATTATCACGAAGGGGTGGCTCCGGTTCCGGGAAAAACTCCGGACAGTCCGGTGATGTAAACGGGCATATTCAGTAAATAAAATCAAAACCCAACCGTTTCATAACGACTCGGTTGGGTTTTGATTTGAATAAATGTTCAAAATGGTATTTGCATAACGGGCGTAATGTCCGTGTAAACCTTTGGCATAATTTTTAAGAACCGTTTCTCCCAATTTGTCCTTATCTCCGCAGGCATACAAAGCCTGTGCCAGGTGAATCTCCTTCAAAGCCGCATTCCTTACGCTTACATCGCTTGTGTCCGGAACCGTTTTACTCCGGGCGTCACGGTAGGATTCGATATGGTGGTGACGCATCCCCGGTGCGGTAAGCATATCATAAAGAACCGGAACCGCATCCCGGCTTTTCATCTCTTCCGTCGCAATAGTTATCGCCCTGAAATGAGAGAAAGTATTCTCCTTGTTAAGTAACCGTGCTTTTTCCAACACAACAGGCAGGTAACTGTTATCACGTGATTTACCCAACGCTATCAATAAAGAATCCAGGCGGCTCATGCAAGGGCCGAATTGTCCCATTCCGGTGTAATTCCATCCGGCATCCCATTTTTCGTTCCTTTGAATCTCGTCGGCCAGCACCGATGCGTATGTTTTATCTCCCAATATACAAAGGATAGAGGCATACGTGATACGATCGTTTACCGAAGTAGCGGCGAGCGCTTCTTTCCCGACTGCCGACCTGCATCTTACCGGATCGGTTAATAAAATTTCCAGTCCTTTGTAATTGTCTTTAACACTTCGCGCCGCATCCGTGAAATCTTGGTTACTATATCCTTTAAATGGTTTTTCTTTGAGGATACGTTCAGGCAAATTACCGATACCGACAAGGTATTTTTGCACCTTTTTTATATCGATTCCGGTGATGGATTTATTTTCACGCACGGCCAATGCAGCCAGGTATCCTACGGCATATCCCTGATTCTGCAGACAGGATTGCATTCTGATAACAGGCATCGCATCCCGGTCGGCGCTAGCTCCCAGACCGGTGACCAGAATACCGCCCAAGCCTTTCGGTATCAAAGCGCGTAAAGGGACATCGGCATCATAAATGGCATGTCTTTTTTCCGGCGGACAGAGTATAAAATAGGGGTCGACAATCATCCCATGCGTATCAAACGAGCTTTTATGGAAAGAGATAGTATCCGGATAACGTCGTTTGCTTATAACATCGTAAACAGATACTGAATATTCTCCGACTATGCGTCTTCGTTCACGCGTCTGTGGTATTTTGACTATGTCGTATTTCCCTGCATTTTTCTTCTTGGCCTGCACATAAATACGACTTACATCTACAATATCCGTATCGTCGATAAAATCCCAATCATTATTATTATAAAAATCTTCCGGTTCCCAGTGTCCCATGCCTGCTCCCTGTACTGCCACATCTTTTCCAGTATAATTGTAAGCGGCTCCGGCCGAAATTGCTACATCGGCACTTCCCGTACTATCGATAATTACTTTGGCTAAGATGACGCCTCTTCCGTAAGGAGTAGTAACAACGACACCTTTGACCTGATTGTCTTTTACCAATGAACCGCTTCCTAAAATCCCGAACCAAAGGTCTCCTCCCGCTTTTCGCAGTTCCCTACGGAAAAATTCCTGTTTCCAATCGGAAGAATGATCGTTTTTCCAGTTCTTGAATTGCCGTGGATGGTCCAATGGGGCCATCGAGCGAACGCCATCATCGACTTCCGATGAAAAACCTTCTCTGTTTCCGTCCCAATACCGTCCTATCAATCCGAGTGTCATGATGCCGCCCAAACCGTGCAAATATTCCAGTAACAAAGTTTTTGCACCTTGCCGGGCCGCGGAAATGCCTGCCGGAGCTCCGGCAGTACCGCCTCCCATAATGACTACATCGTAAGATCCCAGAACCGGTAGAGCTGAAGCTGAAGATCGTACTTTATCTGTCGGGCCGTCCAGACGAAAAGGCAATAACAATTCGCGTATATCTCCTTTGTTATCCCCTTTTAAGACCGGATTATAGACGCTGACGGTACCGGATATTGTTTTATTTTTTATTTCTGAAACAACCTTTTCCCCAACAATTTCACCTAAAGAAATTCCATATACGGGACGCATTATTTTAGCTGCCGTTTCACGGGATACACCGGCGGCCGGCCCTAATATCCAAAGGTTTTTAATTCCTTTTGGTTTTAGTGCTTCCGGATGTATTTCCCTCATCAGGGAAACCGGCTGTGTAGACTCGCGTTCGGGGATGACGGATGCAAACGGAACAAATTCCAACACGTCGGAACTGTCGCTCTGGTCCGGAGTCCACGTTTTATCCCGGATAAGCTGCTCTATCTCCTGCAAGGTTGCATAAGAATCATCTTTTACATCCATCGGGAAGGTATAACGTATTACCGGTAACACTTTGTTCTTGTATTTGAGAATATAAGGGACTTTCTCTGTTGTAACTCCCGATATTGTCTGGGGTGTGCTGCCTACCGTAACGAAATCGAAATTGTATTTACCCGGTTTGAAAGGGGTAAAAGCTGCTTTTGCCAAACGAGCGACAGAAGCTGTATTTGTAGCATCGATTATTGCTTTACAACGGAT
>JAITTA010000271.1 GCA_031287395.1 Dysgonamonadaceae bacterium
AAAGGTCACATCTCAGTTCCCGGACTTTTTCTTTCAGCGCGGTTATTACGCCTCTTTGGTGTCGATTTTCTCCTTTCAATTTCAGGATCTCTCGTTTTTGTCGCCGGACTTTTTTTAAAAATAACAACCAGGAACTAACTGCCGTTACATGAAACAAGGCGTGAATAAAAAACGAAAAAGTAAAATTTGCAAAAAAATAGTTTCGGAATAACTTACCGGTAACGATATAATTTACTCAAATATTTGCCTATAATATCAAATTCGAGGTTTACAACAGTCCCTTTTTGAATCTGATGGAAATTGGTAAATTCATATGTATAAGGGATAATCGCAACCTGAAAACTGTTGTCTTTTGAATTACAAACAGTCAGACTAACACCGTTAACGCACACGGAACCCTTTTCTACAGTCATGTAGCCTTGTTTGGCCATTTCTTTATTGAATTCGTACTCAAAAGTATAATACCAGCTTCCGTCGGCTTCTTCCACCTTGGTACAGACAGCCGTTTGATCAACATGTCCCTGCACGATATGGCCATCCAGGCGTCCGTTGATTAACATGCTGCGTTCCAGATTCACCTTATCTCCCAATTGCAAAACTCCCAAATTGGAACGTTCCAACGTTTCTTTAATTGCAGTAACAGTGTAAGTATCGCCGGTTTTATCCACTACAGTCAGGCAAACACCATTGTGAGCCACGCTCTGATCGATTTTTAACTCGTTCACAAAAGAACATTTCATAGTCAAATGCAGATTACCCTGATCGGTTTTCAAATCCACAATTGGAGCAGCTTCTTCTACTATACCTGAAAACATATTTCAAAAATTTTGTGTTAGTTAAGAGGACAAAGTTAAGAATTATTTCACACAGATTTGAGTTCGCCGGTTTTCAATTCATCGATTACACAAAATTTATTTGTAAAATCTGTTAAATCGGTGTGAAATAAAATTCTATTTTTGCACTATGAAATCGTCTCAATTCAGATACTGGTTACTGGCAGCCCGTCCGAAAACTCTTCCGGCATCGGTCATGCCTGTATTTGTCGGAACGGCATTGGCATTTCATACGGGAACATTCCGATGGATCCCGGCGCTGGTGTGTTTTCTGTTTGCTCTGATTGCCCAGATCGTATCCAATTTTCTCAATGACTATTTCGATTTCAGAAACGGGAATGATCGCAACGATCGTTTGGGACCCAAACGTGCGGTATCGATGGGATGGATCAAACCGGAAGTGATGCTGAAAGTCTCCGTAAGGTTGATTGCTTTAGCCTGTTTCCTGGGACTTATCCTTATTTATTATGCAGGATGGGAAATCCTTTGGGTCGGCATTGGGGTTTGTATCGGTGTATTTGCTTATTCTGCAGGACCTTATCCACTTGCATCCAACGGATTGGGAGATATCTGCGTCATTCTTTTCTATGGGATCGTTCCTGTAGGGTTTACCTATTATGTTCAATCCCTCGATTGGACGACTCCTGTTACCTTGTGCGGTTTTTCCATGGGTTTTATAATAACCAACATCCTGGTAGCCAATAATTACCGTGATCGCGAGCAAGACAGGCAAACAGGGAAAAATACGACTATTGTTCTTTTCGGACCGGAGTTCGGCCGTTGGTTTTACCTCTTCAACGGATTCATTGCAACCGGTATTTGTATGTTCCTGTTTTTCGATGGGATGAAATATGCCGCTATCCTGCCTCTCCTGTATCTAATTCCCCATGTAACGGTATGGAAAATGATGTGCAGGATTGATAAAGGAAAAGAACTAAATAAGATATTGGGATTTAGTTCCGTCAATACAATTATTTTCGGCTTATTATTGATTGCAAGCATATTACTTTCATGAAAAATAGCTATATTTGCCAAATAGATTCAATATATCAAGATGAGAACTCGAACTTTACAATATTTATACCTCCAAAGGCCCCTGATAAGTCTGATTCTAATTACGATACTCAGTGTCGTTTGTTGGATCGGGATGGGAAACTTTTACACCAAAGGTGAACCTCGTGAAGCTTCTGTGGCCCTTTCTATGATAAAAGACAACAATTGGATTTTACCGCAAACCTACGCTGATGAAGTTGCCTATAAACCGCCTCTCACTCATTGGTTGATGGCTGTATTCTCAATGCCCCAGGGAGAAGTGACTCCATTCACTTCCAGACTTCCATCCGCACTGGCTTTTCTGGGAATAATTGTGGTCAGTTTTTTCCTTTTCGGCAGAAAATTGAAATTTACGGAAACATACTTAGCCTGTATTATCCTGCTTACCAGTTTTGAACTGCACCGGGCCGCCATGACGTCCCGGGTCGATATGCTACTTACTTTCTTCATTCTGACAGGATTGTTATGCCTGTATAAATGGGAAGTACGGGAAAAAGTCACAGGCCTTCCTCCTATTATCCCTATACTTTTAGGATTGGCTGCCTTGACCAAAGGGCCGGTAGGTATTGTTCTTCCTTTGCTGGTCTTCGGAGTTTACCTCCTGTTGTTGAAATACAATTTCCGGAAAATTGCAGGAAAATTGACATTAGTGGCCCTTTGTGCGATGATACTTCCGGGTATATGGTATTTTTTTGCTTATAAAACCGGCGGAAAAGAATTTCTCGACCTGGTTTGGGCCGAAAATTTCGGGCGTTTTCTGGGAAGCAGTCATTTGAATATCTCTTACGAATTGGGACATGAAGAACCTTTCTGGTACAACTTCGTGACTTTATTGGGAGGGTTTATTCCCTGGACACTGTTCCTCTTTATCTCCCTATTTGCAATAAAATATTCATTCAGGATATCCGGATTTAAAACTACCTGGGACAAGATATTATCGATGGAAAGAGTAAAACTTTTTTCCCTTGTAGCCATCATCGTTATCATTGTTTTTTATTGTATTCCATCGAGTAAACGAAGCGTTTATCTGATGCCGGCTTACCCGTTTATTGCCTTATTCATGGCTCAATTTATACTTTATATCGCCGAATACCGTCCTTTGGTTAACCGGATCTTCAGCATATTTATTGGTGTCACCGGTATCTCCATCGTTTTATTTTGTTTGACAACCGTTATTACACACATCATCAATCCTGTAGAGATGGTAGGCCATTTCACCAAGTACCAAAAGATTCTGAATGATGTGGAGGCAATCCGGTGTTCGCTGAATAGTCCCAAGATACTCTATACTTTCCTGATTTGCGTATTGATCATTGCCCTGTACATTTTATTTTATCAATTGCGTAAAAAAATAACGTAAAACTCCTGTATGCCACCATCGGGGTATATTTTGTCGTTTTTCTCGTCGCCGACGGAATATTTTTGCCGGCATTTAAAAACGGTATCAGTGTTAAACCTTTTGCTGAAAAACTCAAATTGGAGAACGACTTAAGTACCCATCCGGTTTATGTTATGAATAATCTACGGGAGTACAGTAACATGTATGGCATGAATTTCTATTTAGGAAATAATTTTCTGAATTTTGAAAAAGAAAAACCGGAACAGGGATATTTCCTGTCCGGTAAAGATAGTTTTCAAAAAGTCCTTGCCAAATACGGAAACCAATATGAATTTCAGTTACTTAATGAGTTCAATAACCGTACACGGGATGGAGAAAAAGTCATTCAGTTTTTTCACTTCAATAAACCGGCATTGATAAAAACGCTACAATTTGAGGAAATTATTACTGAGGGAGATTAAGTAAACACCCTGTCGCTGCTGCCACCATATATAAAGAGAGATTCCCGTCATGAATCCTCATTTAAAAGTCAGTATTGAAAATAGCGATGAGCGTACGACGTGTACATAATTAGGTTTATTTTAACTATTGCCAAATATCAATTCGCCATTTTCTGAGTCGACTGTGACGGGTTTGGCACGATCCACTTTTTGAGCCAATAATGCCTTTGATAAAGGATTCAGTACTTCCCGTTGGATCACCCGTTTTACCGGACGGGCTCCGAATTGGGGATCGTATCCCAGTTCCGCCAGTTGTTTAACAGCAGTATCCGTGAACCGGATATCAAAACCATTTTCCAACAAATTTCTCCTGACACTTTCAAGTTGAATATGGACAATTTCCCGGATTTCACTTTCATTCAACGGAGAAAACATGATGATTTCGTCGATCCTGTTCAGGAATTCGGGACGGACCGATTGTTTCAATAACCCCAGAACTTCCAGTCTGGTATCCTCCACCACCTGTTCGCGATTCGAATCATTGATTTTCTCAAAATTTTCCCGGATAACGGACGATCCCATATTCGAGGTCATGATAATAATCGTATTTTTGAAATTGACCACTCGACCCTTGTTATCGGTCAGCCGTCCGTCGTCCAATACCTGCAACAGGATATTAAATACATCAGGATGCGCCTTTTCGATTTCATCGAACAACACGACGGAATAAGGTTTGTGGCGAACCGATTCGGTCAACTGGCCTCCTTCATCGTAACCGACATATCCCGGAGGCGAACCGATCAGACGGGTAACACTGAATTTTTCCTGGTATTCACTCATATCGATCCGAACCATGGAATTTTCGTCGTTAAACAAATATTCTGCCAAAGCCTTGGCCAATTCCGTTTTACCGACTCCGGTAGTTCCCAGGAAAATAAAAGAACCGATAGGGCGTTTGGGATCCTGCAAACCGGCACGGCTTCGGCGCACGGCATCGGAAACAGCGACAATTGCCTCATCCTGTCCAATCACACGTTTATGCAGTTCTTCTTCCAGGTGGAGCAGTTTTTCGCTCTCACTCTGCATCATTCTGCCAACAGGAATACCTGTCCATTTGGAAACGACTTCGGCAATATCATCGGCATCCACCTCTTCCTTGATCATGGCATTTTCACCTTGCATGGCATTTAAATCGAGCTGGTACTTTTCAATTTCTTCTTCTTTTTGTTTCAATTTACCATAACGAATCTCCGCCACTTTTCCATAATCACCTTCCCGTTCGGCTTTCTCTGCCTGGAATTTCAGATCCTCTATTTCAATTTTATTCTGTTGAATCCTATTGATGACTTCTTTCTCCGACTGCCATTTAGCGTTCAATTTCGTTTCATCTTCTTTCAGATCGGCAATTTCTTTATTAAGGAATTCCAGTTTCCCGTGATCATTCTCCCGTTTTATCGCTTCCCGTTCAATTTCTAATTGCGTAATACGACGCGTGATTTCATCCAGGGCTTCAGGTACCGAATCCACTTGCATCCGCAGACGGGCAGCCGCCTCATCCATCAGGTCAATCGCTTTATCCGGAAGATAACGATCGGTAATGTATCGTATTGAAAGCTGAACGGAAGCAATGATTGCATCGTCTTTGATTCTTATCTTATGGTGATTCTCATATTTTTCTTTCAAACCACGAAGTATGGACACGGCATCCGCCTCGCCCGGCTCATCAATCATTACCGTTTGAAACCGGCGTTCCAGGGCCTTATCTTTCTCAAAATATTTCTGGTATTCATCCAGGGTGGTCGCTCCGATAGAACGCAATTCTCCACGCGCCAGAGCCGGCTTCAAAATATTAGCAGCATCCATCGCTCCCTCACTTTTACCGGCACCCACCAACGTATGAATCTCATCGATAAACAGGATAATCTCACCATCGGATTGCGTCACCTCGTTGACAACCGCTTTCAAACGTTCCTCAAATTCACCTTTATATTTGGCTCCGGCAATCAGGGCCCCCATATCCAGAGAATAGATTTGTTTCGTTTTCAGGTTATCCGGAACATCTCCCCGGACAATACGATGGGCAAGACCTTCTGCAATCGCCGTCTTCCCTACACCCGGTTCTCCGACCAGGATCGGATTGTTCTTAGTACGACGACTCAGTATCTGAAGCACACGACGGATTTCCTCGTCCCGCCCGATTACAGGATCCAGTTTCCCGGAACGTGCACGTTCATTCAGGTTGATTGCATATTTCGATAACGATTGATAAGTATCTTCCGCCGACTGGCTGGTTACTTTATTCCCCTTTCTCAGTTCATTGATGGCTGTCGAGAGGTTTTTTTCCGTCATACCCATATCTTTCAGTACTGAAGAAACGGTACTTTTCTCCGTCAGCAATGCCAGAATGATATGTTCTAAAGAAACATATTCATCTCCCATTTTATGACAATAATCAAGCGCTTTCTGAAGTACGGCATTGGTTTCCCGGCTTAAATAAGGTTCCCCTCCCGATACTTTCGGGAAAGATTGAATTTCCCTGTCGAGAATATTATTCAGATTTTGGACGTTGATTCCTAATTTCTGAAACAGAAAATTTGTTACATTTTCACCTTCCGAAAGAATGGCTTTCATCAGGTGGACCGGTTCAATCGACTGTTGGTTATTCTTTCTGGTCAGATCAACACTCTTCTCTACTACCTCCTGGGATTTTATTGTAAAATGATTAAAATTCATATGTTTTATCGTTTTAACTATTCTTATTTTTAATAGTTAAACGACAAAGGTCTTGCCAAGGTTTATTTTCTGCCAAATTGGCAGTTTTTATCGTGCAGTATACCAGGCATACGACTACCTTTAAAACAATTTTTCTCAATAATATCCGACGGAATATTAATCCAGTTTAAAATCAAATCTCAGCTTCACCCCAAAAGCAAGGGTATTCATCTTCTTTTCCTGAGTTTTATAACACTAAAAAAGCAGTCACGCAAAAAAGATTGCCTGACTGCCTTATATCAGAGAGTAAACCTGAATTATTATTATTTTTCAGGAGTTTCCTGTTGTTGCTGAGGAGTTTGTGTCGGAGTTTGCTGAGCAGGAACCGGTTCCGTACCTTCCGGAACTGCCGTCCCAAACGGAGACACAGCATTCGGATCAGCAGAAGGAACTGCATTTTCAATATTATTTTTAATTTCCGATTCGGCTCCTTTGGAATTACGTCCCGGGACAAAGAAAGATGCTACAATTGCTAAAACAACTACAGAACCGGCCAGAGACCAGGTTGCTTTTTCCAAAAAGTCGGTAGTTTTACGAACTCCCATTACCTGGTTGGAAGAAGAAAATCCGGCAGCGAGCCCCCCTCCTTTTGAATTTTGTATCACGACAATAAATATCAAAAGCAAGGCTGCAATTACAATCAGGACTGAAATAAATACGTACATTTTTTTATTCTGTTTTTTTTATGTTAATAATCAATTTTTCCAAAAATCGAATTTGGT
>JAITTA010000286.1 GCA_031287395.1 Dysgonamonadaceae bacterium
TATCACGGCGTCTATATCGTCGGCAGCCAGTAGTTCCTGGTAAGTACGATAACGCCTGGGAGCATTACCGGGTTTTCCTCCGATACCCTCCTTATGAATATTGGCCCCTGCAGCAATACCTTCGGCCGCGTAAGTGTCGAATATATCGCACACGCCTTTCAACTCGATATTCAGGTCTTCTTGGGCAAGATAATCTTTATAACGCGTATCTTTCGAATTTTCTTTTGCCCCGTCTATTAACTTCTGGACGGCTTCCGGCGTTGCAAATCCGGCTGCTCTCAATAATTGTTTCCCCCTGATTCCACATCCGATAATTCCCAGACGTATCCGCTCACTACCAGGTTGCATACCGGTTATGGTAAAGTCGTTTTTACTTACGTTGAAGACATCACTCACATCCCTGAGCGTATTATCATATCTTTTCTTTTTATATACTCCGTAAGCGAGGGTGCCCAAAACCGGGACGGTGGCAAGAGCCTTGATTGCGTTACGACGACCTTGCGATTCAGGCAGATCGGATTTGGACTTTTTTTCGTTGCTTTTATCTTCGTTTGCCATAATTATGCTGATTTTCGTTTAAACATCCTGGAAATATACCGGTCGAGACCTATTATATGAGATGTCGGAAAACAAATTAACACCATCAGCGCACCCATTTCGATGAGATTTTTATCTATCCACAGATATGCTCCTTCGGTTGGCATTATGTAATTGGCCCCGATAAAAGGAGGATGCGAAAGGTAATAGAAAGAGAGGAAAAGGATTCCTCCCATAGATGCGTAGCGTGAAAAACATCCCAAGATAAGTCCCAGACCAACAAGCATTAAACCGTATATATTAACCGTATCCGATATGGTCAGGAAGCAGGAATTTTCCGCCATCCACTGAAAAAAATTTGATAGAAAACCCTTGGAATCCATTAAGTAATGATAGGATGTCCAATTAGGATTGAGGATTTTCACTATCCCTTCGTATAAAAAATGCCAACCGATTAATAGCCTTAAAACAACCAGCCAAAACGTCTGGGAACATCGAGTAATTGAATGAATCATTAAATATAATAAGTTAAGAATGAATGTCGCAAAAATTGCGCTAAGTTAGCGCTTTTTAAAGGATGAACAAATAATGGCATCCTATTTCAGAAATAAACCACAAAATTAAAAAAAAATTTCAGGTTCATTGTATTTTTAACATATTACAACATTCAATCATAGCTGTCGTAAATCGAGGTATTCGATGTACAAGGCCGTCAAAATTACAATTTAAAAACAACCGGCACATAACATTTCATCTTTATTCCTTTTCCTCCTTTCATTCCCGGTTTCCATTCCGGCATTACACGTAGAACCCGCAAAGCTTCTTCATCCAGAAAGATATAAATACCCTGTTCCAGCTTCACATCCGTAACAGAGCCATCTTCCATTATAATGAAAGAACAGACGACTTTCCCTTGTATCCGTTGTTTCAAAGCTACGGAGGGATATTTCAGATTTTGATAAATATAACGAATCAAAGCTCCCCTCCCTCCCGGAAATTCAGGCATGGTATCGACTTCTTCCGGAGGAATGATCTGCTGTTCCATTTCATCGGAAAGAGATTTGACTTCCGCTGCCGTATCCGGTTTACGATGTTCAACAATAGAAGAATTCCGGATTGCATCCGGAATTTCTTTTTGAACCAAAGGTCCTTCTTTCACATCAAACCCTTCAATTTCAACTTCCATGGATTCATTGGCAAGAATATCTTCCGGTTTATCGGATTTCAAAACAACGTCCTCCGTTTCTTTGGCGGATTGTGTTTCGAGAGGAAGTCCAAACTCCATATCAAAAGCCTCTTCCACAAAAAGGTTTGAAAGGGTCGCCGGATCAGGATAATCTTCCTCCTGTTCATATCTCCACTCGAAGGCTACAAACAGCAAAGACAAAACGACGACAAACCCCATCAGTAAAAAAACGGACTTTTCGTTTTCCAGATCTGCTCCCGGTGTTTTTTTTTCTTCCATCCGACATATTATAGTGCAAAGTAACACAAAAAATCCCACGATTCATATACCTTTTTGCCATTTCTTCCGTTTGTATAATTAGCGGTTTTATCCGTATATTTGTCCATTCATAAAAAAAACATGAAGAAAGCGCTGTTATTTTGCATTATCATACTTTTCTCTTTTCTATCAACAAATGCCCAGGAAGGGAACACTGTTTTTAATTTCCTGAGTTATCCGGTATCTGCCCGTGCAAGTGCATTGGGGAGGACAAACATCTCAATCATAGAAAACGATGTTTCCCTGATTTACCATAATCCGGCGCTACTTGGTCCGGAAATGAACATGAATGTCAACCTCAACTATTTATTCTACATTGCCGATATCGGCATGGGAAGCGCTACTCTTGCCAAGGCTATGGGAGAAAGAAGTGCCTGGGGAGTAGGGTTCAACTACGTCGATTACGGAAAAATGATCAGGGCTGACAAAGATGGAACCATATCCGGCGATTTACCGGCAAAAGATATTTGCGGAAACCTGTTTTTCTCACACGATCTTACAGATAGACTCCGGGGAGGTATTGCCGCCAAATTTGTATATTCTCCTTACGATCAGTACACATCCATCGGATTAGGGGTCGATTTGGGATTGAGTTATTATAACAAAGACCGGCAGTTTTCGGCAGGATTAGTGGGAAAAAACCTGGGAAGACAGATAAAAGCTTATGATGAAGAAACAACTGAAATGCCTTGGGAAATCCAGTTCGGAATATCCAAGGGACTAGAACATGCTCCTATACGATTCTCTTTCACTGCAGTCAACCTGAACCGTTGGGATTATAAAAACATCCAAGGTGACGACCAGAAATTTTTCACTACTTTATTGGATCATTTCATTTTCGGATTGGATTTTCTCCCTTCAGACAATCTATGGATCGCACTGGGTTATAATACCCGATTAGGATCGGATATGAAGTTACAACAGGGCAACCGGATGGCAGGATTCTCCATTGGAGCCGGATTAAATATCAAAGCTTTCAAGATCGGTTGTTCTCTTGCACAATACCATCCGTCTGCAACTTCTTTTATGGTAAGTCTCACAACTTCTTTGTCGGAAGTGAAGTTATAATATACGTATGAAAAAAATAATTATTGCTCTCGATGGTCACTCTTCCTGCGGCAAAAGCACCATGGCAAAGGATTTAGCCGCCAAAATCGGTTATAAATACATTGATAGCGGCGCAATGTATCGTGCCGTTACGCTGTATAGCATCGAAAATGGGATATTCAAAGGAGAACAATTGAATCCGGATGCTCTTGAAAAGGCAATGGATCATATTAAAATTGATTTTCACCCCAATCCGGAAACGGGAAAATCCGACACCTATCTGAATGGGAAAAATGTAGAAAAGAAAATCCGGGGCATGGAAGTGGCCGGGAAAGTAAGTCCGATTGCCACAGTTGGTTTTGTACGACGCGCGATGGTGCGCCAGCAACAGGAATTTGGGATGGAAAAAGGAATTGTAATGGATGGTCGCGATATCGGAACAGTTGTTTTTCCGCACGCAGAATTGAAGGTTTTTGTGACTGCACGACCGGAAGTGAGGGCGCAACGACGTTTGGACGAACTCAAGGCGAAAGGGGAAGACACGACTTTCGAAGAAGTCCTGGATAACATCAAACAACGCGATCTGATTGATTCGACCAGATCCGAAAGTCCCCTTCGCAAAGCAGACGATGCCTTTGTTCTCGATAATTCAGATTTAACAATTGATGAACAAAACAAAATCCTGTTAAAAATGTTTCAAGAAAAAAGTAATTAAACAGTACTCTTTCATTTATTTTATTTTTTTCATTTATGCTTCGTGTAGAAATCGATCAGGATTCCGGTTTTTGTTTTGGTGTGGTTAACGCCATTAAAAATGCCGAAGAAGAATTGCTTCGGGACGAACAACTGGCCTGCCTGGGGGATATTGTCCACAATAACCAGGAAGTCGAACGATTACAGAAAAAAGGATTAAAAACCATCAATCACGAGCAACTAAAACTATTGAAAGGCAAAAAAGTACTGTTACGGGCACACGGAGAGCCACCATCTACCTACAAAACAGCCCGGGAAAATAATATCCGTATTATCGATGCAACTTGTCCCGTAGTACTTCAACTCCAGAAAAAAATCAAAAAACAATATGAAACTTCAGGTGTTGAAAACGCACAGATTGTGATTTTCGGCAAAATCGGACATGCCGAAGTCAATGGTTTGGTCGGACAAACCGATGGGAATGCCGTTGTAATTGAGAAAAAAGAAGATATCGACCATCTGGACTTTAACAGAGAAATTTACCTTTTCTCTCAAACAACCATGTCATTGAACGATTTCCGGGATATTGTGAAAGCCATCAAAAACCGGATGAAACCGGACGTTGTATTCAAATATTTCGATACAATATGCCGGCAGGTAGCCAACCGGATGACAAACATCAAAATATTTGCAGCACGCCACCACCTCGTTCTATTCGTTGCCGGAAAGAAGAGTTCGAACGGAAAAGTTTTATACGAAGAATGCCTTCAGGCCAATCCGAATACTCATCTGATTTCCACACCCAATGAGATCGATCCCGAATGGCTTAAAGGCATTTCTTCCGTCGGCATCTGTGGAGCAACTTCCACCCCCAAATGGCTGATGGAAGATGTTGCCACACGGCTCACTCAATATCCGATATCTTCCAAAACATCGGAAGGTTGAACTTTCTTTTTATCTAAAGACCGCCAGACATACCAAATGTAAGCCAACACAAACGGGATAAACACGGAAACCACAGACATGGCTTTCAATGTAAATAAACTGGAAGAGCTATTACTAATGGTAAGCGAACTTTGAGCATCGACTAAAGACGGATAATAAGCCGTATGATTAAATCCCGCTATCAGGAAAAGCACCAACACGACCAAGACAACTCCCGGTCCGGCAAACCAAATACCATAGATAAATTTTTCATGGAATACCCCTCTGG
>JAITTA010000273.1 GCA_031287395.1 Dysgonamonadaceae bacterium
AAACCTGATGAAAAGTGTTCATTTTAAAGTGATGGTTTAGTTAAGGATGCGTGTACGATACTCGATACCCGATACGCGAAGGCTTGCGCACGAATCCGTGTGCCTTACGCCGCATACCCTGTTCTTTTTCGTCATTGTTCATTTGTCCTGATATCTTTAATTAAGAGTTGGATCGAGGTAACGTTGTTATAAGTGTTTTCTTCCACGGTATAACAAATGTCAAACGGTTTTCCGGAGATGATGTGACTTCCAAAACGATACATCCCGAAGGCGATGGCCGATATCACTACGTCGGAAGAGTCGTCGACCAGATCCAGTTTGATATGTTCCAATTCTTTTCCAACCAACTTGCTGGAACCTGAGTCCCGGACTCCTATAGTACAGAAAACCGGTTTTTGGTTCTCCGGACCGTAAGGATTCATCTTTTTGAGATCTTCCAGCAAATCCTGATTGATTTCGTTGAATTTCAGTTCAAGATCAATATCCAGGGTTTGGATCATTTGTTCTTTGATCATGTGTATATCGGCAAAGTTCTCGAGTCTTTGTTTGAATGTCTCCAGGTTCTTGTGTTGTAAGGTCATTCCTGCGGCATAGGTATGCCCTCCGAAATTTTCAAGCAGATCTTTACAGGATTCAATAGCTTTGTAGATATCGAATCCTGTGACGGAACGCGCCGATCCCGTAATGAATCCGTTCGATTGAGTTAAAACAATAGCCGGTTTGTAGAATTTTTCCGTCAGGCGGGAAGCGACAATCCCAATAACGCCTTTATGCCATTCCGGATTGAAGACAACGATAATTTTACCTTCTATCATTTGGGGATTTTCTTCGATAAGAGCATTGGCTTCGTCGGTCGTTTTTTTATCCAATTCCCTCCGGTCATCGTTGTATTGATCTATATTTTCACTCTTGATCCGGGCTGTGGTGAAATCTTTCGATAACAGGAGGTCTACAGCTTCTTTTCCGTTCATCATACGACCGGAAGCATTGATTCTGGGCCCAATCTTGAAGACGATATCGCTCATTGAAATCTCTTTTCCGGCCAATCCGCAAACGTCGATAATCCCTTTTAATCCCTTGCTGGGGTTGAGATTCAAATGTTTTAAGCCATAAGCCGCCAACACCCGGTTTTCTCCGGTGATCGGGACGATATCGGAGGCGATACTGACTGCAACCAAATCCAGGAGATTCCTTAAACGGGAGGCTTCGATACCGTTACTTGCCGCAAAGGCCTGCATGAATTTGAATCCTACTCCGCAACCGGATAAATGTTCATAAGGATAATTCGAATCCGTACGTTTGGCATCCAGTATAGCCACTGCATCCGGCAACCTGTCGTCGGGCATGTGATGATCGCATACGATAAAGTCGATTCCCAACGATTTGGCGTATGCAATTTTTTCGATGGCTTTAATCCCGCAATCCAAGGAAATAATCAGGGATACACCCGTTTCTTTGGCGTATTCTATCCCTTTGTTGGAAATACCGTACCCTTCATCGTAGCGATCGGGAATGTAATAGTCCAGATTGGATTTCCAACTGTTCTGTTCTAGAAATTTATAAACTAAGGAGACGGCAGTCGTACCGTCAACATCATAGTCCCCATAAATCATAATCCTCTCTTTATTCCCAAGAGCTTTATTCAACCGTTCTACTGCTTTTTGCATATCGGGATAAAGGAAGGGATCGTGTAAATCCTTTAAATTAGGATTCAAAAACTCATGAACTTTTTTTTCGGTTGTAATCCCCCTTTGTATCATCAAGAGGCAGACTGCGGGAGATAATCCGAACTTTTCAGCAATTTCCTCTCGCCTAAGTAATTGTTCTTGTGTTGGGAGTTGATAATTCCATTTGTTTGTCATTATATATTGTTTTTTCTTTTTTTGCGCTCTCTACGCCAACCCTCTTAAAAGAGTCTCTCGTTTTTATAATTTCAATTAAATCTTAAAAAAACGAACCTGTAAAGTTAATGTTTTATACTGAATATATGATTATATTTTTGAATATTTTTTTACGGCTATTCGCAAATTTGCTCCTGTGCGTCTGTTTTCATTGTCATTGAACTGACTTTTATTCATACCTTAACGCAATATTATCTTTTGTCCGGAAGGAGAATATAAACTTAAAACTTAAAACCTGAAATATAAAAAATGATTACATTTGTGCTTGAATTTCTTGAAATATGAATGACGAAATCAGAAAAGCTTGTGAAATTCTCTCTCAGGGAGGTGTTATTTTATATCCTACGGATACGATTTGGGGAATAGGATGTGATGCTACGAACGAAGCTGCCGTTAAACGGGTGTATGAAATCAAACAACGTGTTGATTCCAAGTCGATGTTGGTTCTGATAGATTCTCCGGATTATCTGGATTACTATGTGGATGATTTACCTGAAATAGCATTGAATCTGGTCGATGTTGCGGATAAACCTCTGACGATCATTTATTCCGGAGCAAAAAATCTGGCTCCAAATTTGATTGCCGGTGATGGGTCCATAGGTATCCGGATCACAAAAGAAAAATTTTCTCAAGGTCTTTGTGCCCAGTTTAAAAAACCGGTTGTTTCTACTTCTGCGAATATTAGCGGATTGCCTGCTCCCGGAAATTTTTTCGAAATACACGAAAATATTAAAAAATCCGTTGATTACATAGTGGATTTCCGGAGAGAAGAAAAAAACAACCCCAAGCCGTCTGGGATTATCAAGTTGGGAAAAGGTGGTGAAATACAAATAATCAGGCCCTGAACAAAGAATGAGAAAAGCGACTCAACTTTGGATGTATCTGGTTGCCGATTTTTTTTCGGCGGCTGTTGCATGGTTCATATTCAATATCTTGAGATACTATGAAGTTGCTCAATATGAAGGTATAGAATCTTTGTGCAATTTCATGCGGTATCCGCGGGTGTTTGCAGTACAGGTTATGATGCCTTTTTTCTGGATTGTACTACATTATTATTCGGGATATTATAATAAACCTCTTGAAAAATCCCGTTTATCCGAATTTTTTGTGACGTTTAGGACCACCTTAATCGGTATTATTATTATCTTTTTTACAGTTTTGTTAAATGGAATGCCTGAATATTTCTATTTGTATTACCAACAGTTTGCCGCGTTGTTTTTATGCATATTTGCCATTACCTATTTTTTCCGGGTTTTGATAACCAACCGGGCTGCAAAAAAAATACGGAACGGAGAATGGACGGTCAAGGCATTGGTATTGGGAAATGGAGAAAAAGCATTGGATATAAGGGACCAGCTCAGTAAACCTATGAATTCGTTGGGATATACCATTGAAGGATTTGTCGATACAAACAGGATCTGTTTTCCTAAAGGAGATACTCCACTGGTTGTTATCGGAACATTGGACGATTTGAGCTTTTTGATAAGAGAACATAAGATTGAAGAACTGATCGTTGCTATCGATACGGAAGAAGACCGGGTTTTATTGAGTTTATTGTATTCGTTGTATCAATATAAACTGCCGATTAAATTACCGATCAGTTATACCAGAATTCTTACGGGAGGTGTTAAAATAGGGACACTCACAGGAGTTCCGCTGGTTGATGTAACCGACAATAATTTTTCCGAAGCGGAAAAAAATATTAAATATTCCCTGGATAAACTGATTTCTTTATTAATTTTAATATTTTTGTCTCCTCTTTATGCTTATTTGGCTATAAGAGTGAAATTGGATTCTCCGGGGCCGGTTTTTTTGAAACAGGAACGAATAGGATATATGGGAAAGCCTTTCGATATCTATAAGTTTCGTACCATGAAGGAAGATGCCGAAAAAAACGGACCTTTGCTTTCTTCCGGAAATGGAGATCCCCGGGTTACCAAGTACGGAAAATACATGCGAAAATACCGTATGGATGAACTTCCTCAGTTTTGGAACGTTCTGAAAGGGGATATGGCATTGGTTGGCCCGCGCCCCGAACGTAAATATTATATCGACCGGATTGTCGGGAAGGCGCCTTATTACTATTTGCTTCATAATGTTCGTCCGGGTATTACTTCCTGGGGAATGGTTAAGTATGGCTATGCAAGTACAGTCGAACAGATGATTGAACGCATGCAATACGATATTTTATATTATGAAAATATGTCGTTATTACTGGATTTGAAGATATTGATTTATACAGTGAGAACAATACTAACAGGAAAAGGTATTTAATTCTCCGTTATATTATGATTAGGAATTGGTTTGATGCATTATTCTCCTGGAGAGAAAAACATATAAAAGAGAAGCATTTTATTTTGATTATCAGCTTTTTAGTTGGGATTGCGACTGCTATGACTGCAATTCTTTTAAAAAGCATGATTCATTTTATCCAGCACATTCTTACGGAACGGATGGATGTAACGAATGCCAACTATTTATATTTGGTTTATCCGATTATAGGAATCCTGCTTTCCGGATTGTTTGTTAAATACATTGTAAAGGATGATATAGGTCATGGTGTTACTAAAATTTTGTATGCCATCTCCCAACGTAAAAGCCGGATTAAGAGACATAATACCTGGTCGTCGTTAGTTGCCAGTTCTATTACCATCGGATTAGGCGGGTCGGTGGGGGCTGAGGCGCCCATTGTGCTTACGGGAGCTGCGATCGGTTCCAACCTTGGTAGTTTGTTCAAAATGGAACAAAAAACCTTGATGTTGCTTGTCGGTTGTGGCGCTGCCGGGGCTATTGCCGGGATTTTCAAAGCTCCGATAGCCGGTTTGCTGTTTACGATCGAAGTGTTGATGTTGGACCTGACTATGACATCTGTTCTTCCGTTGTTGATTTCATCGGTTACTGCGGCTACTGTTTCTTATGTTTTTACGGGTCAGGAAGCCATGTTTAAATTTACCCAGATGGAAGCGTTTGTCATCGGCAGGATTCCTTATGTTCTGATGCTTGGCGTTGTCTGTGGGTTGGCTTCTTTGTATTTTACCCGGACAACCATCTGGTTTGAAAGTATATTTAGAAAACTGAAAACATTTCGGAAAAAGTTTGTATTCGGGGCCGTTGTTTTGAGTGTCCTTATTTTCCTGTTGCCTCCTTTATATGGCGAAGGTTACGATACTATTGGTTCTTTGTTGGGGCACCAGTACAATCAGTTACTGGATGGGAGCCTTTTTTACGATATGAAGTCAAGCTCCATGGGAGTGATTATTTTCATGCTCCTGATTATTCTGCTTAAGGTGTTTGCTACCAGTGCTACCAATGGAGGAGGAGGGTGTGGCGGAATATTTGCCCCTTCATTATTTCTGGGGAGCATTGTCGGTTTTACCTTTTCGTATGCTTCCAATTATTTGGGAATATTCAGTCATTTGCCGGAAGAAAATTTTGCATTGATGGGAATGGCCGGAATGATGGCCGGAGTGATGCATGCTCCGTTGACTGCGGTCTTCCTGATAGCGGAATTGACCGGGGGATTTGACTTGTTCCTGCCTTTAATGATTGTCTCCATCAGTTCGTATATTACCATTTTGTCTTTTGAGAGACATAGCTTGTATTCCATACGTCTGGCCCAGAAAGGGGAATTACTGACCCATCACAAGGACAAAGCGGTTTTAACATTGCTCAATCTGAATACGGTCATCGAGACCGACCTCATTGAGGTTAAACCGGAAATGATGCTGGGAGATGTTGTCAAGGCAATTGCAAAATCGAAACGGAACGTATTTCCCGTAACCGATCAACGGGGAATTTTACGGGGGGTCGTTCTTCTGGATGATATCCGGAATATCATGTTCCGTCCGGAACTTTATGAACGGTTTAATGTAAAAAAGTTCATGGTTTCTCCTCCGGCTAAGCTCAATATCAACCAACCGATGGAGAAAATTATGCAGATTTTCGACGATACAAAAGCCTGGAACTTGCCGGTGATAGATAATGAAGACAAGTATATCGGTTTTGTGTCCAAGTCGAAAATATTCAATGCTTATCGCGATATTTTAGTGGAAAATTTTTCAGAAGGATAATTCATGGAAAAAAAAGACCTCCGGATAGTTTATATGGGAACTCCGGATTTTGCCGTTGAAAGCCTTCAGGTTTTGGTAGAAGGCGGATATCATGTTGTAGGAGTAATCACGATGCCGGATAAACCGGCAGGTAGGGGATTGAAATTACAATACTCTCCGGTCAAAGAATATGCTTTATCCCGGGGCTTGCCTTTGTTGCAACCTGAAAAATTGAAGGATCCGCAATTTATAGCGGAATTACAGGCTTTGAAAGCCGATTTGCAGATTGTCGTCGCTTTCCGGATGCTTCCGGAAGTCGTATGGAATATGCCGCGTCTGGGGACCTTCAATCTGCATGCCTCCTTGTTGCCTCAGTACCGGGGAGCGGCTCCTGTCAACTGGGCTGTTATCAATGGGGAGACGGAAACGGGAGTCACTACTTTTTTCCTGACTCATAAAATCGATACCGGAAAAATGATTGAACAGGAAAAAATACCCATTGGTGATCATGATGATGCCGGAATTGTTCATGATCGCCTGATGTTAATCGGGGCAAAACTGGTAAAGAAAACCGTCGATAGGATATTAAACGGCAACTTGGATGCTGTTGATCAAGAAAGTATTTTGCGGGGAAAAGAACCGAAGCCGGCTCCTAAAATATTCAGGGAAACCTGTGAGATAAATTGGAACAACAGTACAAAACAGATTTATGATTTTATAAG
>JAITTA010000039.1 GCA_031287395.1 Dysgonamonadaceae bacterium
TTTGAAAAAGTAACTTATCATGCCCGGGAAAGCGGAGGAATTAATGAATTATATGGCGCCGCATTAGAATCAGGATTGGATAATTCTCCGATGTACGATCAAATAAAATTCGACAAAGAGCGTCATATAATGCTTCTGAATGATGTAGGATTGTCCTCTTTGTATGTCATGGATTGCGATTATCTGGCCAATATTGCCGAAGCATTAGGGAAGAACGAAGACGTAAAAGAGCTACGTAAAAGAGAAAAAGAATACCGCAAAAATTTGCAGGGACTATGGGATGATGAAAAAGGATTTTATTACAACAAGCATACAGATACCGGATTGCTTGATCCGAGAACTTCTCCGACTAATTTTTATCCGCTGTTAGCCAAAGCTTCCGGTCAGGATCAGGCAGCAAGAATGATAAACGAACACTTACTTAATCCGGATGAGTTCTGGGGCGAATGGGTGATTCCCGCTACACCGAGAAACGATCCGTTTTTCAAAGACAATATTTATTGGAGAGGCAGGATCTGGGCGCCGTTGAATTTTTTCGTTTACTTGGGTTTGAGAAACTATGATTTTGAAAATGTCCGGCAGTCGTTGGCGGAAAAATCTAAAAACCTGTTGATGAAAAGCTGGGTATCGAACGGATATGTTTTCGAAAATTATAATGCCACTACCGGTGTAGGGGATGACACTACGAGAAGTGATAAATTCTATCATTGGGGAGCATTACTCGGATTTATCAGCTTGATTGAAAATGGTTATTTTATGAATGAATAAATTGCAACAGAATGAGAAAATATGTTTTAATAATTTGCTTTTTGCTTATCAGTATCTATGAAGGAAAATCTCAAGCATATTGGGATATTTATGTCAATTCGTGGGAGAAGAAGAACGATGCTTTGGTCGTCGAAACCGTTGAAGGTTTGCTCTATTTAAAACCATATAAATTTGGAACATTACATTACAAATTAACCCCTCTCCATTCGAAAGATGAAAAAAGCAGCTATGCCGTTGTAAAAGAATTTCCTTCGGCCGATTTTACGGTGGAAGAAAATGATCAGGATTTAATACTGGCTACCGGCCAATATAAGTTTGTATTACACAAATTTACAGGAAATTATAGTTTTTATAATCACGAAAATAAATTATTACTGAGCGAGGCTGCCGATAAAAGAGAAGTTGCGAGAGAAGATTCTATCGTTCCAAGTAGTATATTCAAACTTTCTTCCGGAGAAGCTCTTTACGGCTTGGGACAATTCCGGGACAATGCCTTGAATTTACGCGGGAAAACCCGCGAACTGATACAATTCAACACACAAGCCGCCGTACCGGTCATTTATTCAACAGCCGGTTGGGGCTTGTTTTGGGATAACCCTGCCCGTACCATCTTTGAAGACAATGCGAAGGGTATGTGCTTTACTTCCGATTTTGGAAATAAAATAGACTATTATTTGTTTGCAGGAAATACCTTGGATGCTCTGATCGCTTCTTATCGTCAGTTGACGGGCGAAGCTCCGATGATTCCTTACTGGTCGCTCGGTTTCCATCAGAGCCGCAATAAATATACCACACAAGAGGAAGTGCTAAGTATTGCTCAGAGAATGCAGGAAGAAGATATCCCGATGAGTTCCATTTTCATTGATTATTTTTATTGGCAGAAATACGGTACCGGTTCTCATCAATTTGATGAAACACTCTTTCCGGATCCTCAGGGAATGTTAAAAACATTGCACGATCAATATCAAACGAAAGCGGTCATCACCATTTGGCCGACATTCAAAAAAGGAACGGCTCACTATGCCGAATTTGAATCCGAAGGCATGTTGCTGGAAGGAGCCAAGGCATTGGATGGCATCATTTACGATGTATTTAACCCGAAGGCCAGACAAATCTATTGGAAACAAATTCTTCCGCTTGTAAAAACAGGCTTGGACGGCTGGTTCATGGATGGCCCGGAACCTGACCAGGTCAATTCATTTCTTCCCACGCATACATTTGCCGGTCCGGCAGTAACCGTCAGAAACTTGTATCCTTTGTTGCATGTGGAAAACTTCCATGACAATCTGGTGAAATTATATCCCGGCAAACGACCCTATATTCTTACCCGCTGTGCCTGGGCTTCCCAGCAAAGAACAGGAGCGGCTATCTGGTCGGGCGATATTCCGGCCACATTCGATGAATTACAAAAACAAATCACTGCCGGGTTAAATTTTACAGCCACCGGTATTCCTTACTGGACGACCGATATTGGCGGTTATCAGGGAGGAAATCCTGAGGATGAAGAATACCGCGAGTTATTCACACGATGGTTTGAATACGGCGCTTTTTGTCCGGTTTTTCGCTCCCATGGCCGTCGTTATCCCGGTGATACGAAAGCGCCGAATGAATTGTGGGTGTATGGAAAAGAAGTGCAGGAAATTTGCAAGCAATATATTCGGTTAAGATATACGTTAATGCCCTATATCTATACGCTTGCAGGCGATGTAAACCATAAAAATTACACGCCGATGCGTCTGCTTGCATTTGATTTTCAGGAAGATAAAGAAGTTCTAGATTGTAAAGACCAGTTTATGTTCGGCCCGTCGCTTCTTGTTTGTCCCGTGTTGCATGCCGGAGAGGTCAGCAGGAAAGTCTATTTTCCCGCAGGATACCAATGGATTGATTTTTGGACAGGAGAAACCTACGATGG
>JAITTA010000045.1 GCA_031287395.1 Dysgonamonadaceae bacterium
AAAGACTTGAAATGGGAAAACGGCTATATTGTAGGTTACCGGGAAGGGATTGAAATCGTGGGAGAAATCCCGATGGCAACCGAATTTGTGATTTCAGCCCAGAAATTGACGGTAGGTGATGCTATTTTTGAGCAGAACTGGCCGGAAATGGGTTGAGCAACTAATTGAAAAAAACCGGGAATCGAATATTCTTGATTTCCGGTTTTTTATCTATATCACTTTTAATATGTTATTGTCATGACTATCTGTGAAGCTGCAAAAAAATTAGCAAATGATGAAACTATAATAAATAGTTATACAAATTTTGATAAGAAGATACAATATTGGGTATTTTCAAAAAATGGAAATTTATTACCTAAAGGCCAAACTTTAAAGCCGGGAACATTTCCTTTACGCAAAGAACAATTCGGTAACTGGTGGAAAGGTCTGACGGACAGACAAAAGCGTGTTTTATATTCGACTTTGAATAAAGATAATTATTCACAAGCAATATCCAATAAGGATTATGAAAAAATTAAAAAAGTGTATGATTCTTGGCCATTAGGATATATAGCTGTTTATTATGGAGTTGAAGGTTGGTCATGTAATCAATTTGTTGGTGAAGCACTATTTATGGCAGGGAAAACGGTTATGAGTAATGGTAAATATTACTCCGCAAAAGAAATATGGGAAGCAAAATCTCCTTTAGTAGAAATTGATAAAGAAAAAACAAAGATAAAGCCCGGAGATATTGCTGCTTTTGGCGGCACCCATGTAGAGATTGTAACAAATGTTGATGGTAATGATTTCTGTTCGATCGGTGCCGGAAGAGGGAGTGAGATTCTCTTTGGGATCATAAAAAGTGGTAATGGTGTTGAAGTCTGTGGTTTTGAGTTTTATAATAGTCGATACATTAATTCTAAAAATATAAAATTCAGAAGATTAGAATGATTTACCATCGTTTTTTCAACCCATCAAAATTTGTGTCTATGATTAGCAAAAAAACATTGAGAATATTTATTGTGTTTGTGCTGTTTACCGGTTGTGATAAGCGCGAAATTGTACTGAAAGCCGAATGTGACTTTTTAAGCGTAGCGGTGATGGATTTGACGCTTTATTCAGATAGTACATATTGCATTAATTATCATACACTTACTAACAGTATTTACAAAGGAACATATCATATTAGGCACGATACCTTGTTGATAGAAGATTTTATGCCGGGTACGCTTTGCTTATCAAAAGAATGGATAATTAAGGACGATACCATATTTTTTTATACATTTTTCCCGAAAGAAAAAGATAAAAAATATACGGATGAATTTTGGATAATAAGTGAATCAAATCGAATAGGTACTCAGTAAATTTTTAAAAAATAAACAGCCATGGCAGAATTAAACGCAGTAGAAACAACCGTCAGAATTGCCGGACATGAAGTTCATTTTGCTGAAATGACGTTAACCCAAAGTTTCAACGCTCACCATCAAGTGGAAATTGAAGTAGATTACGAAGAATTCGGCGGCCGGTGGATGGACGAACCGACAGATATCATCAATTATATCGGTAAAGACATCAACATAACCTTCAAGCACAAGCAGTCGGGAGAAGAAAACCTGTTCGCGGGAATCGTGACCAATGTATCCTTTACCGGTTACCACGGAAGCCAGAATTCGATCGTTATCACGGGAGCCAGCCCGACGATTAAGTTAGCGGGGAAGCCGACGATGGATTCCTTCATGGACTTGCCCTTGCAGCAAATCGTACAGGAAGCCGTAAGCCATTCGGGAAATGGCGGTTCGGTGACCGCCAAACCCAAATTTGGTTCCAAGCTGGATTACGTATGCCAATACAACGAGAATTGTTTTGATTTTCTGAACCGTCTGAGCTGGGAGTATGGAGAGTGGTATTATTATGATGGCCAGACTTGTTACTTCGGAATGAAAGAAGGCGAGGGCGTCGATTTGGAATACGACAAGGAAATGACTTATTTCGACATGAGCGCCAACCTGACTCCTCCGAAATTCAACCGTTACCATTATTTGTGGCGTGACGACAGGGAGATAGACAAGGAAGAATTGTCTGAAGTACCGGGCGTAAGGGGATATCTGAAAGTATCGAAAGACCGTTCGGAATCCATATATACCTCCGATGCGAAAATCCCGTTGATACCGAATGTGAATACGAAGAAAGACCTGGACGATTTAGTGAAAGCGGAAAAGAGTCGTGCGATGGGCGAAATGCTTATCATGCGCGGCAAGACGCAGACCTGTAAGGTGAAGCTCGGCGGGACGGTAAAAGTGAAATTGCCGGACAAGATGCCGGTAGCGGTAAAAAGCATTGATAAGTTTCTGGTTACACAGATAAACCATACGGTAGATCAAGAAGGACATTATAGTAACAGTTTTGAAGCAATACTGTCGGGCATAGAAGTAATTCCGATGCCGGAACCAAGTCTTCCGGTTGCGGGGCCTCAATTGGCGACAGTGAAGAGCAATGCCGACAGTAAAGGGCGAGTTAAAGTGCAGACACAGTGGCAGAAAAGCGCTAATAAGACTACGAATTGGATTCATGTGCAGACGCCTGATGCGGGAAAAAGCGGCAAAGTGGCATCAAACCGCGGACTCGTCACGATACCTGAAGAAGGCGATACGGTGATGCTTAATTTTGAGTATGGCAATCCGAGCCGTCCTTATGTGTCTGGTAGTATTTTCACGTCTAAGACGGGTACAGGCGGCGGTGCGGGTAATAAGAGCAAGAGTTTGACTACCCGGAGCGGATCTACGGTGACGTTGGATGATGATAAGGGGAATATTACCATTAAAGATCCGAGCGGAAGTACAATTGTATTGAATGGAGACAATACAATAAGTATAAGTTCGGCAGACAAGGTAACGATTACTTCCAAAGAAATTATTCTCAATGCAGATCAAAAAGTGGAAATTACAGGTACCAATTCGGTATCTATCAAGTCCGACACCTTGATAGATAGTTCTTGTAAGAATAATATTAAAACTGTAGCGAATAATAGTTTAACATTGCAGGGAGATAATGCGGTAAACGTTAAAAGTAATGCGTTGATCAAGGAAGAAGCTGCCAAAGTTGAGGTTGCCGGTACAGCAGAAGTGTCATTAAATGGAGCTATTGTAAATATAACAGGTACAGCTACAACCAGTGTGAAAGGTACGGCGGCATTAAATCTAAATTGTTAATAAGATGAATAATCGACATAATCCTATTGCACGAATAATAGAAAAGTTACAAATTCGATGGCAGGAAACAGTATCTGAACAACCTGATTATAAAGTGGTGCGTTGGCTTATTGATCCCGAAGAATCGGAATTGATCAATGGATTTTACCGTTTGGAATCATCCGCTTATGGGAGTTTATCCGAATTTTTTATTGTAATGCTTACTCCTTTTGAAAAATTCAGGGATGACTTTTCTCAACAGTTAATAGTAGATTTTGTGGATATGTGGGAACAAGATCAAGCTGTCAAAGAGTATGATGTGAAGTGGAATCCGTCTGTTTGGCTCGAAAAAGGAAATGATGGAGCAGATTGGACGGAAACATTGATCGGAATGTTGACGGATTTTCAGGAGCAAGTATGCAATAGCGGTCAGGTTCTTGTTTTCGGATTAATACCAAGAACAATGGCAAATTTTTATGATTTCAATAATTGGATCATGATCGTAGGAGAGAAACTTCCGCCGGAAATAAAATTGAGTTTTGTTGACCATATTGGAAAAAACTATTTGAAAGAATCCGTTAAAAATTTCAAAAGCAAAGGGTTGACCATAGAATGTGGAGATTTGAACATTCGTCAAACGGTTCGTCAAATGGCGACCGCCGGCGAAGAAAACGACCCCGAAGCGGCATTCAGAAAATGCCTTTTTGAAATGGCCGATGGTGTTTCAACAAAAAACACGGAAAAAGTTAACCATTGGGGTAAGGA
>JAITTA010000057.1 GCA_031287395.1 Dysgonamonadaceae bacterium
ATGCGCTTTATGTATTAACCCAATCCGGGTTAGTAAAAATGGATATCGACACAGAACGTTTTTATCCGGTAAGTGAAATACCCGATATCAGGAAAGCATTGTCAAATATATATGTATATACATTTTTCATCGATAGCAAAGACCGTTTGTGGTGCATCAAAGTAAACGGCTTTCTGTCGATTCACCTGAAAACCGGGAATATAAAAGAATACAATTACGATACATCGGACGAACAGCCGGCCGGATATTTAAATGATATCACCGATATATTCGAAAACCACAAGGGAGAATTATTTTTTGCTTCATTAGGTTCCGGTATCCTTAGGTACAATTCCGATTCGGACAATTTTGACAATTATACGGAAGAAAAAAACGGTTTGCCAAGTAATTATTGTTATCACATATCAGAAGCTCCATCCGGCAAATTGATTGTGTTGTATAACAAAGGATTCGCCTTCTTCAATCCGGAAAAACCGGATGAATATTCATTCAGAACGTCTTCCGGGTTTCCTATTATCGGGTTCAACAAAGGAAATACCGTCTATGTAACCCGTGATAAAGAAATATTTATCGGAGGAATAAACGGATTGATTTCTTTCAGAGAAAACGATCTTTATAAAATTAATAAAGATTACACTCTCTTTTTCGATAAATTGTTTATCAATAACAAACAAGTTTATCCCGGAGATAAATTCGGAATACTGGAAAAAACACTTCCGCTTTGTTCCAAAATAGATTTAAAATACAACCAGAATAACATCTCCGTCGAATTTGCGACATCCAACTATCTGCAAATAATGAAACATAATTACGAGTATAAACTGGAAGGATTCGACAAGGACTGGATATCAACGGATACAAAAATAATTTCATATACGAATTTAAATACCGGTACATACACCTTATATGTGCGTGAAGCATTGAAACAAGGACAAAAGGATGGTAAAATACATTCACTTATCTTCAAAATCAAACCGCCGTTCTTACTGACAACTACAGCCTTTATTGTTTACGGTATTTTGTTATTATTGGTTATTGTCGGTATTTTCCGGTTTTATATATGGCGTACGAAACTGAAAACTACCCTGGAGTTCGAACGGAAAGATAAAGAACGAATCGAAGAATTGAACCGCACCAAGCTAAGGTTTTTCACCAATGTATCCCACGAATTCAGAACTCCTCTCACATTAATCATAGGACAAGTGGAAACACTCCTCTTACAAAGTGATTTAAATCTGAAAATACATAATAAACTGGTAAAAATACATAAAAACACAAATCACCTGTTAAGCCTGATATCAGAACTACTTGAATTCAGAAAACAGGAACAGGGTTTTTACAAATTGAATATAAAACATGTTGAGTTGATTGCTTATCTAAAAAACATATACCATTCTTTCCATGATCATGCCGCACAAAAACAGATAAAATATAAATTAGACTATTCGGAAAAAGAAATCCACGTATATATAGATCCTGTACACTTGCAGAAAGCTATTTTCAATCTCCTTTCAAATGCTTTTAAATATACACCCCCGGGAGGGGAAATAACCCTCAAAGTCAAAATACAGGAACAGGAAGTTCTTATCCGGATAACAGACAACGGAATAGGTATTCCTCCCGAATCATTGAATAGAATATTCGAACGTTTTTACCAATTGGAATACAGATCTTCGGGACTGACACTGGGTACGGGCATCGGTCTTGCCCTAACCAAAGAAATTATAATTGCCCACAAAGGGAAAATCTCCGTAGAAAGCACCTTGAATGAGGGTAGTATTTTCACTATATCCCTCAAAATGGGAACAGCCCATTTTTCGGAAGAAGAACTTCATTATGGAGAACCTACGGCAAATGAAACAACACAAAATATTGATATACAATATATTGATGATATAGAAAATGGAAAAGAATCTGTTTTTACGGAAGGCAATATTACCGGGAATAAAGAAAAACCGGTGGTTCTGATCGTAGAGGATAATGAAGCATTGTTAGAAGTGCTTACCGAATCTTTTGCTCCTTATTATAACTTACATACGGTTCTAAACGGGAAGAAAGGATTGGAAATGGTTCATAAAATACAACCCGACCTGGTAATAAGCGACATTATAATGCCCGAAATATCAGGAAAAGAACTCTGTTACCGGTTGAAAAACAATGTCATAACATCTCATATTCCGGTAATCCTTCTCACAGCGCAGGTAACCGACAACCAGATGATAGAGGGGTATCTGTTTGGCGCCGACGATTATATCACCAAACCGTTTAATATCAAGCTACTGATAGCCAGGTGTAATAACTTGGTAAAAAACAGGCAATTGCTTTATAAAAAGTTCGCAAATCAGGAAGAAAACGTCACGACTTCCAATAATACGATCGTAGAACAGGACCGGGAACTGATAGACAAAACCATAAAAATCATAAAAGAAAATTTCAGCAATCCCGAATTCGACATGAACAAACTGGGAACAGCTCTTGGGATGGGAAGAAGCAAACTTTACACGAAAATAAAAGAAATAACCGGATTTTCTCCTAATGAATTGACCCTCAATGTCAAATTGCAGGAAGCTGTAAATCTACTGAATACAAAATCCCGCATGAATATTTCCGAAATAGCTTACGAACTCGGATTTTCGTCTACAAAATACTTTACCAAATGTTTTAAGACATTCTATGGTATTGTACCCCAGGAATGGAGAAGAAGAAACAAAAAATGAATACTATAAAATTTCAATTATCCCGTTTTTCAATAAGCCTGGAATATCTTGTCAACGCTTCCAGAAAATAGTAATCCGCATACACCAAAGGTTTATCTATTTCGGATTTGTGAGGAATACTTCCCACACAATGCTTTAAAAGGAAACCGGCATTTGTACCTAATGAAGCTCTGTAAGATGGTGAAGACAAACTGTGTAGCATCCTCACAGCATAATCTGTGTAAACCGGATTTCCTGAATACTCTGCCAATTCGAACAAAGCCGAACAAACAATAGCAGCGGCAGACACATCTCTCAGTTTCTCCCGGAATTGTACCGCATACGACTTACCTTCAGGAACGTACCCCGGTTCTCCTACATTGAAATCCCATAACGGAATCAAATCTTCAGGCAAACCGTCTATATACTTTTTAGTTGCTTTTATGGCGGCTTCCAGGAGACGATGATCTTTCGTTTCACGGTAGACCATCGTAAATCCATAAATTGCCCAGGCCTGTCCGCGGGACCAGGTTGAATTATCGCTAAAACCCTGACAAGTAGCCCGATCCAGAACCTTTCCACTGATAGTATCATAATCAATGACATGGTAAGTACTGAAATCTTCCCGGAAATGATTTTTCAACGTTGTTTCGGAATGTTTCACCGCAATATCGTAAAATTTCCTGTTTTCACTGATTCTGGATGCATAGAACAGCATTTCCAGGTTCATCATATTATCTATAATCACCGGATAAAACCATTCTGTGGTATCATTCCATGCTTTACGGTAATTCCACGACTTGATTGCTCCGGTATTTTCGTTGAAACGCGAGGAAAGGGAATGGGCGCTTTCGACCAGAATCTCCCGGTATTCGGGTTTGGGAAATAAACGTTCGGCATTGCCATAACTGCAATACATCATAAAGCCAAGGTCGTGATGTCCGGTAAATGTTTTCAATGGTTCCAACGAAGCCGTCCATTTTTCGGCAACGTCTTTCCACCGGGAATCTCCCGTCAGTTCGTACAGGTACCATAACGAACCGGGAAAGAACCCCGGAGTCCAGTCGTACATTCCTGTGACGACCAGGCCTCCATCGTTATCCATCGTACGAGGATAATTCTTCCCTGTGGGATCTCCTACAGACTGTAACAATCTTTCAGTTTGAGATGCAGCAAATTCCACATTTTCCTTTATAAAATCTTTTTGACTATTCTGACTAATGACCGGTAACGGAAATGTGAAAAACAAAAGTAAAAACAATCTGAATATTAACTTATTTTTTATCTGTACAAATTTCATGTGCGTATGATTTATTCGCATAAGTTCATTTTTGAAGGTTATACAGCTTTCGCAGGTTCATTATTTTGATGGACATCATGGTACATGTCCGTTTCTTTATTGTTTAACAGACTCATGGTAATCCCTCGGAAAAGGCTTACTGCTCCATGCTTTTTGGGAAGTCCACTCTTCGGCAGGAGATGTCCAAAACGGATGATCGGCAGGCAATCCCAAAGGCAAAAATACCAGAGACGTGATGTATAAGCTGCCGTTATTCGTATAATAATCTGCCAGCTCAGGCTGATGACCGACAAACCCGAGTTGCAGATATCCCTCTTTATTGAAATTATCCGCCACGGAAAACATCCTTTTCATAACGCAGGTAAGCGCATTTCTAACCTGCCCGTTTGTCATGGTCTTTGGTAAACCGTATTTCCAAGCCGACAAAGCCAAGGTCTGAAACGCCCCCATACGGTAAGTCATAGACCGCCCCACTGCCGGAAAAGAGGCTTCCGGAGAAACCAGGCGTTCCATCAATTGATTGTACCGTTGCATCCGTCTGAGAGCAAGGTCGAACTTGACGGGACTGTTTATTTTTTTACGATCCATGACCTCGATGATTTCCACAAACATCGGATGCATCACATACCCGTTGTAATAATCGAGGGAATATTCCGGTCCATCGGAATACCAACCGTCGCCCAAATACCACTCGTTCATTTTACGGACAGAAACATCAAGCACGTAACCGTCGTATTCTTCATCTATCGAAGCCAGGAACACTTCGATCATCGCTCTGAAAAGCAACCAGTTATTATACGCCGGACGGATCTTTCTAAGGGCTTTGAATTCCTTTATATAACGCTCCTTCGTGATCGGATCCAAGGATTCCCACAATACTTTCGGTGCACGGATAAAACTGTTTGCTATATAGGCGGCATCGACCAGAACCTGACCGGAACCATTCCACAACAGATAATCGGGATTATCAGGATTCACGGCATGAACATAGCCCGCTAATGCCCATTCACGTATTTGCTTGCGTTGTTTCCCTTCGGGCGTATCATCGTCCGGAAGATTAAGCCAGGGTGCAACTCCGGCCATCAAACGGCCGAAAGCTTCCATATAGGCCACATCTTTATTTCGACCGTCCCATGTCGGACTATACTCCATAAGCATATTTTTCTTCAGCTCACCCTTACTCATATTGCTAAGCACCGGCTCGGAAATCTTGTAAAGCAGATTAACCCAATAAGTCCTGTCACTTACCGGCCTTTGTTCTGCATTTTTAGTTTTTTGTGAAAAAACATTCACATTGCAAACCAGGCAGATTACAATAATCGAAAACTTCCAACTAATTGTTTTCATACGTACATAATTTTATTTTTAAAGGTCGTATGGAACTCGCGTCATCTTCACCTCTCTGGGTACAAGTTTTGCATGCTCGTTTCATGTGTATCCCAGATTCATTTATTATTTCGTTTTTTGTACAAAAGTAAATGAATGCAGATTTTAAAAGGCATAAAATTGTCCGATCAAAGGTATAAAAACATTCGTAAAAACAATTATTCCCCGCTTTCAGGACAAAATTAAGGCAATATAAATTAAAATATTTTTAATCTTTGCACAATATTTAATCTTTTTTTACAAAACGTGTAAGCTGTAAGCGATGAGGGATGAGGGATTTTTATACTATTTTGTGGAAAAACTCACATATAAACAAACAAAATCATGAACGGATTTATTTTCATAATTAACTTGTATTTAATAAATTATCTCTTGCAAAATTTGCAAAAACGAAATAATTTATTAACACACACAC
>JAITTA010000133.1 GCA_031287395.1 Dysgonamonadaceae bacterium
TAAGCAATCTTAATTTTGTTCTCAAATGGCTTTTTAACGACTCGGTTGAAACCGGACGACGGTATAATCTGGATTACCGGAATAAAGGCAGGAAGGCTCCCTGGTGGCTCCGTCAAAAATTCAAATTTTATGATAAGGTTATTTTTAATCGGATAAAGAAAGAAATCGGTCTTGAAAAGGGAATTATATACCCTTGTGCGGGAGCTGCTCTCTCGGACAATATCAATATTTTTATCCAATCGATTAATATTCCTCTGGTTTATGGGTATGGGTTGACGGAAACCACGGCTACTGTCAGTTGTTTTACACAAACCGGCTTCAAAATCGGAACAATCGGAAAGGTAATGCCTGAAATAGAAGCGCGTATCGGTGAAAATGATGAAATTCAGGTGAAAGGAGCAAATGTGACGAAAGGTTATTACCGGAAACCGGAAGAAACTGCCGAAGCGTTTACCGAAGACGGTTGGTTCCGTACAGGCGATGCGGGCACTTTGAGTGACAACAATGAATTAACGATCAGGGAACGGATCAAAGATCTTTACAAGACAGCGAATGGCAAGTATATCGCTCCGCAACAGTTGGAAGCCCGTCTGGCCGGAGATAAATACATCGAAACGGCAGCCGTTATAGGCGATCATCGTAAGTATGTTACTGCCCTTATTGTCCCGGATTTCTCGGAATTGGAAAAATATGCGGAAAAACATCTGATTACTTATGATTCAATTGAAAATCTTTGTAGTAATCGTTTAATATACTCACTGCTTAAATTGAGAATTGATAGTATGCAGAATGAGTTTGCGAGTTATGAACAGATCAAGAAATTCGTTATCTTGCCTGAGGCTTTCTCCATTAAATCGGGAGAATTGACAAATACTCTGAAAGTAAAACGGACATTTATTGAAAAAAAATACAAAGATGTCATTGATTCGATGTATAGGTGAAAGTATATAAAAATTGAAACGATGAGTATAACAATTTTAGGAATAGAATCTTCTTGTGATGATACTTCTGCTGCTGTGATTCGGGATGGTGTTATCTTGTCGAACGTAATTGCAGGGCAAAAAGTACACGAAGAATATGGTGGTGTTGTTCCCGAATTGGCTTCAAGGGCTCACCAGCAAAATATTATTCCGGTGGTTCACGAGGCTCTGAAGAAGGCCGGTATCGTAAAAGAAGACCTGGATGCTATTGCCTTTACCCGCGGCCCTGGCTTGCTGGGTTCATTACTGGTTGGCACCTCTTTTACAAAAGGTCTGGCTACTGCATTGGAAATTCCCATGATAGAAGTCAATCATTTACAGGCGCATGTGCTGGCTCATTTTATCAAAGCGGATAAATCGGATGCAAAACATCCTGCATTCCCTTTCTTGTGTTTATTGGTGTCGGGTGGAAATTCCCAAATCATTTTAGTAAGGAATTGGAATGATATGGAAGTCATAGGGCAGACCATCGATGATGCGGCGGGAGAGGCCTTCGATAAATGTGCAAAAGTGTTAGGTTTGGGCTATCCGGGAGGGCCTGTGGTGGATCGTTTGGCGAAAGAAGGAGATCCGATGGCTTTTCAATTCAGTAAGCCGATAGTGGCAGGATACGATTATAGTTTCAGTGGATTGAAAACATCTTTCCTTTATCTGATCAGGGATGCTTTGAAAGAAGATCCTGATTTTATTGAGAAAAGAAAAAATGATCTCTGCGCTTCTTTACAATATACCATCATTGAAGTCTTGATGAATAAGTTGAGAAAAGCGGTGAAAGACCTGAATATTAGGGAAGTGGCTGTTGCCGGAGGTGTTTCTGCCAATTCAGCTTTGAGAAAATCGTTTGAAGAACATGCTGATAAATATCGTTGGAATATTTACATCCCTCCGTTTGCATATACCACCGATAACGCAGCCATGGTTGCTATGAGCGGTTATTTTAAGTATCAGGATAAAGACTTTTCTTCAATGGATATCGCTCCGTTTTCGAGAGTAGTGATCTAGTACACAATTTTGTACCGTCTCCCTGATTACTTGCGACAGTTATTTTTTGCATTTTTTGTTTCAAATACAAAATATTTTTATAAATTTGTCAACTTATAACCGGGTTATTTATAATTATTGTCGATGAAAAAAGATATTTTATTTGCATTTTGTCTCTTAGTAATATTTCTGCCGTTCGTATTATCGCCGGACTTGTACCATTGGTATAAAGAATTCAATGCCCAACATGCTTTTGTAATGGCGTTTTTTAAATTTGGTATTTTATCGACCATGGGTGAAATGCTCGGTTTAAGAATCAAAACAGGACATTATAACGAACTGGGATTTGGACTCTTGCCCCGGGCTGTGGTCTGGGGATTATTAGGTGTCTGGATTGCTATCGCGATGAAGGTGTATGCAGGCGGAACCCCTGCAATAGTTGAATATCTGGGCGGAACCGGTACTGTTGCTGCGATGGCAGGTACTTTTACATGGCTGAAATTACTGGGTGCATTTTCCATCAGTTTGATGATGAATACTTCTTTCGCACCTGTTTTTATGACTATACATAAGATTACGGATACTCATATCCTGAATAATGGAGGCAAACTTCTCTGTTTGTTGAAACCAATACCTTTCGGGACTTATCTGGCTGATCTGAATTGGAAAGTACAATGGGGCTTTGTTTTTAAAAAGACTATCCCGTTTTTCTGGATTCCTGCACATACGATTACATTCATCCTCCCTGCTGATTTTCAGGTATTGTTTGCCGCCGTTTTAGGAATCGTACTTGGAGTGTTGTTGGCAGTGGCTGCCGTTAAAGGACGCCGGTAAAAGAGATTCTCAGTTCACCGGATATCCCGTTTTTATTACGAAACCGACTGAAACTTTGTTCCCCTCGTTATCGACGGCTACAAGGGTATGTTTTCCGGTTTCCGGAATAAATGATATTTGATGAAAATCTTCGGTTGTCCCGATAAATTCTTCATCCAAGTGCCAATAAACGGTAGCTTTCGGATTGTTGTGGGCCAGTTCGAATATTACATCTCCGGTCTTGCCGTTCAACTGTTTGGGCAGAGTGATGACGGCATTCTGTTGTGGATAGATAAACTGCATGGCGGCATATTGTCCATTTCCCGTACATCCG
>JAITTA010000228.1 GCA_031287395.1 Dysgonamonadaceae bacterium
CAGGGTTTGTTTTAGCCCATTCATCTACAATATCGTATGCAAAGTTAAAATGATCTGGAACAATGATTTTAAAATTACTTTTGAAATCTTCCTGATTTTCAAAAGACGTTTGGGTTACATATTTTTCTATCATATAATTATCGCTAAAAATTTCACGGGCCTCCCATCCAATGCTCTCATCCCATGAGGATTAGACGAATCGAAATAAATACAGTCTCCTTCTTCGAGCACCAGGTCTCTTTCATTAATCCGAAATTGCAACCGCCCTTCAAGTACATAATTGAACTCCTGTCCGGTATGCGTATTCAGGTAAATCGGATTTTCATTCGGTTCGACCGTGACTTCAAAAGGTGCGGCAAGAGAATTTTTAAATCCGCTGGCCAAGGCCTGGTATTTATACGCTTTGGTACGTTCCACCGAAACACCTTTACCATAGCGCGTGAGATAATATGCTTTCATATGGGGTTCATTTCCCGATATAAGTGTCGAAGTATCTATCCCTAAATTCTGAGCCACATCGAACAAATAACTCATCGGGATATCCACCTCTCCCGACTCATATAATTCTACTTCCGATGCCTGCTTTTCACACTGGGCAGCCATTTCCTCCAACGATAGGTCGAGGGATTCCCTCAAGCCTTGCAATCGTTCTGCAATTTGTCTGATTTGATCGTTCATTTTCAAGTTGTACAATAGTTAGACAATAGTTAGACAGTAGTTATACAGTGGTTATACAATAGTTATGCGATAGTATAGATTGAATTTACACACGGAAACAACGTATAACCATTGTATAACCACTGTATAACCACTGTATAACTATTGTATAACCATTGTATAACCATTTATTTACACGCTTTCAGCGCTTTAATGACGGCATTCGAGAATCCGTTTGCCTCCAGTTCATTGAGACCTTTTATCGTCACTCCTCCGGGAGTAGTCACCTTATCGATTTCATCCTCGGGATTGGCTCCGGTCGCTAAAAGCAAATTCGCAGCCCCTTTCATGGTATAAGCCAACATTTCCCGGGAATCTTTCGGATAAATCCCCATCTCCGTCCCGGCCAACATCGCTGCCCTTATGTACCTGAAAAAAAACGCAATCCCGCATGAAGTCAAAGCGGTACAAGCCGATATCTTCTCTTCGTCGATCAATACGGATTTGCCCAAATCATTGAATATTTTCAATACCAGATATTTTTGTTCGTCCGACGCATTATCCGTAGCTACTAAAGTCATACTTTCGCCTATAGACACGGCCGTATTAGGAATTATCCGGAACAATGCCGGTAAAGAAAAATCGTCGGAAGATTTGTTGAGCGACTTTTCCATATTTTCCAATGTAACCCCTGATGCTATGGATATAAGAATTTGTTTTTCATAATCCAACTTAAATTTAATATCGAGAATAACATCTTCAATGAGCCAGGGTTTCACAGCTAAAACAACAATATCAGCCAAATGGATTTCGTCATAATTGGAAGTAACTGTTTTAATACCGGGAAAATCATGTTTTAATCTTTCCAAAGGCGGATTACTGACATCAATAACAGAAATATCACTTTCTTTAAAAATGCTCCCCGAAGCCAATCCCCGCGCAATGGCTCCCCCCATGTTACCTCCTCCTATAATGGTAATCTTCATGATACTATATTTTTAAATCGTTTCAAAAATTCTTCGGCTTCCTGCATACTGAGACATAAAGGAGGAAGCAAACGGAATACATGCGCTCCCGTAACCCCGGTAAAGACCTTTTCTTCAAACAACAACTTACTACGCATTTCCTTTATCGGTTGCTCGAACTCCAATCCAATCATCAAACCATGTCCTCTCACCTCTTTTATCTGTGGAAATTTCCCCAATTCTCCAATCAGGTAATTCCCGACCCTATTCACATGGTCTATCAGATTTTCTTCTTTCATAATATCCAGAACGGCAATGGCAGCCGTACAAGCCAGGTGATTTCCCCCAAAGGTAGTTCCCAATTGACCATGTACCGGTTTAAACTCAGGACCAATCATCACTCCTGCAATCGGAAAACCATTCCCCATACCTTTGGCTACGGTAATAATATCCGGACGAATACCGGCATACTGATGAGCAAAGAACTTTCCGCTCCGTCCATAACCCGATTGTATTTCGTCGAGTACAAGCACGGTCCCGGTATCTTTGCAAATACGACTCAAGCCTTGCAAAAACTCCGTATCCGGCACCCGGATACCCCCTACTCCCTGTATTCCTTCAATGATAACCGACGAAACATCCCTTTTGTTCAGAGTTTCTTCAACGGCAGTCAAATCGTTGAAAGGCAAGAAAATAACATCCTGTCCGCCATTAACAGGAGCCTTATAGGCAGGGATATCGGTTACTCCCACAGCAACAGAAGTACGACCATGGAACGCCTTCCTGAAAGCAACTACCCTCTTTCGCCCATTATGGAAAGAAGCCAGCTTCAAGGCATTTTCATTAGCCTCCGCCCCTGAATTAATCAGGAACAAAGAATAATCCTCATAACCCGAAAGTTTTCCAAGTTTTTCAGCAACTTCTTTTTGAAGGTTATTGACTACCGAATTGGAATAAAAAGCAATCCTGTTCAGTTGTTCTGTGAGCTTTCGTACATAATACGGATGAGAATGACCAACCGAAATAACGGCATGTCCGCCATACAGATCCAAATATTCGGTTCCGTTCTCATCATAGACTTTACAACCTTCTACTCTGACAGGTTCAATATCCCACAAAGGATAAACATCGAATAGTTTCATCATTTTTATAATTTAAAATCCTCCGGGCTTCAATACCAGCCCTTCTTTTTCCGTCAGTCCGAACATCAGGTTGAAATTTTGCACAGCCTGTCCCGAAGCTCCTTTCAGCAAGTTATCAATCACAGAGACGATAAACAATTTATTCCCGTGTTTTTCCAGATAAAGCACACATTTATTGGTATTGACAACTTCTTTCAGATCAGGATTCCTGTCAGTAATAAATGTAAATGCAGCTTCTCTATAATATTCACTGTAATATCTCTTAACCTCTTCCAAAGGCAAATCACAACTGGTATAAACACTGGCAAAAATGCCTCTGGAAAAATTACCTCGAACCGGCACAAACAAGATTTCCCGGTCAAAATTTTCCTGAAGCCGGACAACAGACTCGCGAATCTCTTTCAAATGTTGATGTTCAAACGGTTTGTAAACCGAAACATTATTATCCCGCCAACTGAAATGAGTCGTAACAGAAGGTTTCACTCCGGCTCCGGTCGAACC